>JAAYBS010000109.1 GCA_012718855.1 Syntrophomonadaceae bacterium | reverse complement strand
TTAACAACCACTTTTACCCGTTGCACGTTTGGTTTCCACTGTCGGTTAGTACGTATATGGGAGTGGCTGTATTTCTTACCAAAAGAAACGCCTTTCCCGCAAACTTCACATTTGGCCATATTTTTGCCCCCTCTCATTAACAATGCACTAACATATTCTATCAAAAGGGAAGGCAAAGGGCAAGAAGCAGGAATAAATATCAGCATATAGAAATTAAATTTATGAGAAGAGGAGGGAAATCTTCATGTTTAAAATCAAACAAACTGATCTGGGTGAAATTTTCGTAGATAAAGAAGCAGTCGAGACGGTTGCAGGTTTAGCAGCAATTGACTGCTATGGTTTAGTAGGAATGGTACCCCAGGATTTTCAATCCGGCTTATGGAGCATATTGGGGTTGGAATCGATTCGTAAAGGTGTATCAGTAAGTTCATCTGCTGATGGATTAATAATTGATGTTCATGTCATTGTGGGTTATGGTATTAAGATTAGAGAAGTTGCCCAAAATGTAATGCAGAAAGTTGTCTATGTTTTGGAGCATGATGCTGGATTATCTGTTGCCCGGGTTAATGTCCATGTAAAAGGAGTAAAACTTTTGGGAGAAAAATAGGGGAGGAAAACTAACTTGAGTTTGACATACATCACAGGAAGTGATCTGGTTAGAAGTGTTAAATCAGGCTGCATAAATCTTGAACATAATCGCGATAGTGTGGATTTACTGAATGTGTTTCCGGTACCTGATGGAGATACCGGTACTAACATGTATTTAACCTTACTATCAGCGGTAAAAGAGGGAGAGAAAGTTCAGGATAAACCGCTGGGTAAGGTGGCCAAAGCTATTTCCATGGGTTCTTTAATGGGAGCCAGAGGTAATTCGGGGGTTATTCTTTCCCAAATTTTTCGAGGTATGGCCCGGATTTTGGAAGGCAAAGAAGAGGCTAATGCTATTGATATTGCTTTGGCTCTCAAGGCCGGTTCAGATACTGCTTATGAAGCAGTAATGAAGCCGGTTGAAGGTACTATTCTGACAGTTATTCGTGAGGTTTCCAGGGCCTGTGAGGATGAAGCCAGAAAGAATGGAGATATAGTCGCCACTTTACTGGCGGGTATTAAAGCCGGGCATATTACTCTGAAAAAAACACCGATGATGTTGCCTATTCTTAAGGAAGCCGGAGTAGTGGATGCCGGCGGTAAGGGGTTATTACTTTTCCTGGAAGGTACTTTACAGGGACTGGCTCTGGAAAAAGATATTGAGCTATCCAGTTATGAACCGGCCGAGGTAGATAAGGTTACTGATAAGGCTGATATTTCTTTAGAGTTGGAATTTCAATATTGTACCGAAGTACTGGTAAGGGGTTCGGGGCTGGATATTGCTGATATGCGGGATCATCTGGCACCTTTAGGTGATTCCATGCTGGTTGTAGGTGATGAAGAAATAGTAAAGGTACATATTCATTCCAATCACCCTGGTAAAGTACTGGAAACTTGTTTGCAATGGGGGCAGCTTACTGATATCAAGATTAATAATATGCTGGAAGAAGCGCATGAACGCCTGTTAAATATGGAGTCTCCAGATGAAAAAACTAATAATTATAAAAAAATTGGCCTAGTTGCAGTTGCGGCTGGAGCCGGTCTGGTTACCATTCTTAAAAGTCTGGGAGTTGATATAGTAGTTGAAGGTGGGCAGACTATGAATCCCAGTACCCAGGATTTATTAGACGCTTGTAATCAGATCAATGCAGATGCAGTTATCCTGTTACCCAATAATAGTAATATTATCATGGCTGCTGAACAGGTGGTGCAATTAGCAGATAAACAGGTGGTTGTAATTCCTACCCGCTCGGTTATGCAAGCTGTTGCGGCTTTGATGTCCTATCAACCTGAAGGTCAGTTGGATGAGGTTGTGCAAAGTATGTCTGAGCAGTATGGTGAGGTTAAATATGCCGAGGTAACTCATGCGGTAAGAGACTCCTCAATGAATGGTCTGCATATAAAAGAGGGAGATATTATTGGCCTAATAGATGATAAAATTGAATTGGCTACCGACAATATAACGGAAACGGTTAAGCAGTTATTGGAGAAAATGGTGAATGAGGATAGTTCTTTAATCACTCTATATTATGGTGAAGAAATTGAAGTATCACAGGTTGAAGCTATGAAAGCCGAGCTTGAGGAGATTTATCCCGAGTGTGAGGTGGAATTATACTGGGGAGGACAACCTCATTACAGTTATTTTATTTCGATTGAATAATGACATGCTTGTCAGGCGGGTTATCTACCCGCCTTTTCTGTCGGGGAGGCACAGATGGATGGCTTGCTAAAAGAGGTTCAATATCTAAAAGGTGTAGGACCAAGAAGAAAGGTCTGTTTAAACCGCATGGGTATCTTTACACTGTTGGATTTATTCTGGCATGTTCCCAGAACCCACATTGACCGAAGCAATCTTACTCCACTGGATGAAATGGAAAGCGATCAGATGGTACAGATTCAAGGTAAGGTTACTCAAACTCGTACCAGCACCAGCAGACGGGGGATGAATGTTTTTTCGGCTGTAATTGATACCGGGCAGGGTTCTATAACAGCCATATGGTTTAATCAGCCCTATTTAAAAACCATAATTAAAGCCGACCGGGAATTATATTTATCCGGAAAAATAAAGCCTGGTGCAAGACGCCCGGAAATACATGTCTATGAGTACGATATTTTGAGCAGTGATAATAGCGAATGGAATCTGACTCCGGTATATAATCTTACAGAAGGAATTAATCAAAAAAATATGCGTCAATTAATCAGCCATACGCTGGATGAATATCTGGCTGATTATCCTGAAATTTTAGATGATACACTGCTTAATAAATATAATTTATGCAGTATGCAAAGTGCTTTAAAGAATATTCATTTTCCCCTGGATCAGCAATTATTTTTACAAGCCAGAAAAAGAATGGCTTTCGAAGAATTATTGCTTTTTCAGTTGGGATTAAGATTGGAAGAAGACAGTAAGCAGGCCAACGCTGTGATTCATGAGGAAAAAAATGAATTGGTTAAGCTGGTTGGCGATAATTTGCCATTTAGATTAACTGCTGCCCAGCAAAAGGTTTTACATCATATTTATGCAGATATGGAATCTGCCCGGGTTATGAACCGATTGCTTCAAGGTGATGTGGGGTCAGGTAAGACAATCATAGCTGTATTGGCTTTGGTTAAAGCAGTTGCCAGTGGTTTTCAGGGAGCTATCATGGCCCCCACTGAGATTTTGGCGCAGCAACATTATAAAACGCTGCAAAATATTTTAGCTGTTACTGATATACAAATCGGATTGCTGACCGGCAGCACTGGAATTAAAGAACGGGAAACCCTGTTAACCGCAATAGCATCGGGTGAAATAAATATCTTTATTGGTACTCATGCACTTTTTCAGGACCAGGTCATATTTTATAATCTGGGATTGGTAGTAATTGATGAACAACATCGTTTCGGAGTACGTCAGCGTACTCAGTTAGTATCCAAAGGGCAAAATCCTGATGTATTGGTTATGACTGCAACACCAATTCCACGTACTCTGGCACTTACAATTTACGGGAATTTGCAGGTTAGTATAATAGATGAAATGCCCCCGGGAAGAAGGACCATAAAAACCCGGTATCTAAATTATAAATTTAAAAATGATACCTACAGGTTTGTGCGCAATCAAGTGGAACTGGGGCATCAGGCTTATATTGTATGTCCTCTGGTAGAGGAATCGGAAAAACAGGATTTGCAGGCAGCTACCAGTTTGTATGATGAATTACGTACCAGTGTTTTTGCTGATAAAGTGGTGGGATTAATACATGGCCGGCTTAAGCCAGCTGAAAAGGAAGCAGTTATGCAGGAATTTATCGCTGGTCAAATTCAAATACTGGTATCAACTACGGTAATTGAAGTAGGCATAGATGTAGCTAATGCTTCAGTTATGGTTATTGAACAGGCGGAACGATTTGGCATTTCACAATTACATCAATTGCGAGGTCGGGTAGGACGGGGCAATCATCAATCGTATTGTATTTTATTGGCTGAACCTAAAACTGATGAAGCCAGGAAACGTCTTCAGGCTATGGAACAGACTAATGATGGATTTGAACTGGCCCAGATGGATTTACTCATCAGAGGGCCGGGAGATTTTTGGGGAGTCAGGCAGCATGGATTGGATCAATTAAAAGTAGCCAGTTTAATTGAAGATTATGAGATTATTGAACAGGCTCAGGAGTGCGCTTCAGAAAATAAATGGCCAATTGAAAAGATTAAACCATATTTTGAAGCCAGGTTCAATCATCATACTGATTATCTGCGCAATTAATGATGATTTTTATCGACTGATAAAAAATTAAATTATCGATTAAAAAATAATATTTGCTACAAGCTAAGACTATGGATTTTTACCATAGTCTTATTTTAATTTTATGGAGGTGATAGCATATGTTCTCAATGGATACAGTAAAAGAGAAATTAGCCAAATTAAAATATGAATTTTCACAGGAATTTGGCATAACCAGACCTGAACAAACGGAAGAGGAGAAAAAAAATAATAACTCTTGAAAATACTTCTAGCATAGATAAAGCATTGTCGGAACACAATAAGATTACTAATACAAAAGGAGGTGAAACAATTGGCAAGAGGCGGAAACAGACTTTTAGTTCCTCAAGCAAAGGCAGCCATGGATAAGTTTAAGTTCGAAGCTGCCCAGGAAGTAGGGGTTAACCTGAAACAGGGCTACAATGGCGATCTAACCT
>JAAYBS010000108.1 GCA_012718855.1 Syntrophomonadaceae bacterium | reverse complement strand
TATCAGGGAAATGAGCAAATAGGGATATGCCAGACAGATCAGGTTGTATCCCTTACTGAATTGTTGAATTCACCTATAGATAGCATGCTTGATTTAATAAGCTCTTTTCAGCCGGAATGGCTAAATATAATGGATGAACGCCTTAAAAGCGGTGAATATAGGACAATACCTGTATCATCCGTAAAGTTGCTGGCTCCAATTCCATACCCCCGGCGCAATGTTTTTTGTCTGGGGAAAAATTATGTGGAACATGCACAGGAAATTAAACTCACCGGCATAACAGACACCAGTATCCCCCAACATCCCATCTATTTCACGAAAGTTGCTTCGCCGGCCATAGGTCAGAATGACCCTATTTTGGTTTCGCGCCAGGTGACAACCCAGGTAGATTATGAAGTAGAATTAGCAATAGTGATCGGTCGGGACGGCATAAATATAAAACCAGAAGAAGCGGAAGAATATATTTTCGGCTATACTATCGCCAATGATGTTTCGGCCCGTAATTTACAAGCCAATCACCTACAATGGTTTAAAGGAAAAAGCCTGAATAATTTCTGCCCGCTGGGTCCGGTACTGGTACATAAGAGTGCCTTTCCTCTGCCACTGCATCTGGAAATTCAATGCCGGATAAACGGTGAGCTACGTCAGAATTCCAACACTAAAAATATGATCTTTGATATACCTCATATCATCAGTGACCTGTCTAAAGGTATGACCTTAAAAGCCGGTGATATAATCTGCACTGGTACCCCCAGCGGAGTAGGAATGGGCTTTGAACCGCCCAGGTATCTTGCCGATGGTGATGTCATGGAGTGCTATATCGAAAAGATTGGCAAATTAACTAATCAGATCATTTTCATGGAATAAATTGGCCAGTGAGCAGGTTTAGCGACCTGAAGAAACGCACACCGAGATACTGATACCACAATGTGAACAGATATTATTGTTATTTGGCTAGTTAATTTCCCCAAAGCATAGTACATTGTTGTTTTTATCCTGGAGCTGGTATTCTTTATCGGTATAGTAAAGGTAAACGGTGCTCCTTACGTAAACCGGACGAGCGAAGGTAATCGTAAAATGCTTCAATTTAACGCCGGCCATGCAGAGTCTGCTTATTAACAGGTTGGTGGTACAAAGGCCCTGAATAAAGGGACGGTCAAAGCCAAATAGTGTTGCCATATAGGGAGTGGTGTGTACACTGATCAGATCTCCGGAGGTGTACCCGTAGTGTATGGCCAGGTGTGATGGAATAAAAATTTCTATCATTTTGCTGTTTTCCAGTAGTTCTGCCGGTATCCGGCTAATCCCCTTAAACTCGTTGCTTGTATCCTCTTGCAGATAGATGGCATCTCTTTTAGGTAATTCCTTAATAACAAAATGGTCTTTTGTTTTTACAAATACTTCTCCATCACGGTTAATTGCGGTCAAGCCAATCATGGCAGCTTTGTCAGGTTTTATCCTCAATACGTCATCAAATAGATAATCAATTACATATACATCTTTAGGAACCAGGTCCTGATAAAACCACATTTCACTTTTTAGGTGCAGTAAATGTTTAAAGTTCACTCCCAGTTCATCAATTACTTCCATAAATCCAACTGCTCTGGCGAAATCAGAATAGGTAAAGGGAACATATAGGTTTTCTGAAACTTCAAAGAGCGAGTACCAACGTTTTTGCCAATGCGGGTAAAGGACAAAGTGCTCGTCTCGGCCAATCCGGCGGCGTTTGAATTTAACGCGGTGTTTTCTTAAAACTGCTTTAAAGGCATTTTTGTAAAAAAATCTTTTATAGGCCATAGTACCGGGGTATTTGTGGTTGGAAATATATTCAATTTCGGGTTTCATCGGGGCCACTCTCCATTTGTATTTATATTTAATAATCCGGTATTTTGTTTAATCAAAATGACCGGAACAAAATTAGCGTATTTATTTAGCATTAGTTTAATCCCATTCAGATAAAATTATCAAGGTTTTAAAATGCAGAATAATGCAGTTTAACCGGGGTAAAATTCATATAAATGCAGATTAAGGAGTTATATTATTAATAAATTAGAGTTTTTGCATTATTTTAGGAATTTACATATTATAAAAAATCATGCAATATTGTCACTCTGAGCGATAGCGAAGAGTCTCGTAAGTCGCGTAGATCCTTCGCTATCGCTCAGGATGACATTTTATAGTTACATGATAATTTGAAGAAAAGCTAATTATGCAAAAGTCTCATTTAGGAGATTATGAATTATGGCAAAACCCTCAAATAAAAAACCGGCTGTGAAGCCGGCTTATGATTAGTTTATCTCATAAAACTCTCTATAAAGCGGTAACGTTTTCTAGTGGCAATTATATAAATTATTTCAAATATACCCAGGGTGTTAATTATTAATAGAGCAATAAACCAGCCTTTATGGTTCATACGAGCTGATCTCCACAGGGCCAGACCTTTCCAGAAGAGTGACCAGACCAACAGCGGATATATAACCCATGGATTAATTAAAGCTTGTTGAATAAACTCCACCACCAACAGCTCCTTTCAGCTTCATATATGCATTATAGCAGTTTTAATTTTAAAGGTGAAAATAAAAGTATAGATAATTTGCGAACAAATAACGTAAGTATAAAATGTTGGCAGATGGTGATGCTGGGTGGTGTGTGCTAATATGTAATTAAATTGGAATGATGGGGTGGGTAATAAGTTATGGATATGATAAGAATTGATAATTTTCGTTTAACTGACCGTAATAAGGCTAATGGCAATGTAATATTTAATTTTGAGGGTGAAGAAGCCTGGGCAGATTTTATTTTTTATCTGCAGGCTAATGACTGTTTAAGTATTCGTCTGGGTAGACATGATAGCCGGTTAAATACTGCTGATATTGAGGAATTTATTCGGCAGAATTTACAGGCATTGAAGAAACAGGTCCAACCAGATGTGGAACGCCTGCGCCGGGAGCGGCGGGAAAGAATTATGGCCGGGCAGGATTAATCATTTACTATTGCGCATAAGTTGTTTCTCTAGTAAGTTATTTCTTTAGATAACGTATACACAATAAGTCAGCAATAATTATGGCCAGGTATATTGCCCAAAATGATGACTTAAAAAATGCTCCCGTCAGGGCAGCATAGAAAGAGATGGCAATTAAGCCAACGGTTAATGCAATAGCCACTAATCCAATATAAGTTTTCATAGTAATCTCCTTTTTGTGTTTAGTATTTTTATTATAATATAATACCTATGGGTTAGGGGGTAGAGTAAAGGGGATTATTTAGGGTATTGCCGCCTTAAAATGGTTCTTTGGAAGTCAAGAGGGATGAAGTTGCATACTGGGGATATCCATGATATAATTCTTTTCCATATAGATAATATTATGCTTTATTCCCCATTTGGGGAGGGATTTCTCAGTTGCGGAAGCTTCCTGCATAGGTAGTAATTTCATTGTTTTTTCAAGTGTTCTTTACATATAATCAGAATAAGTATAGTACAATGGAATTGGGTCAAAGAGAAAAGCTAATAGTTATTTTGAAACATTTACCTTATGTTCAAACCATGCTATATGCTTAGAGAGGCGAGGTGATACCATGAAGAAAAGATGGGGAAAAGGTGATCCGGTTAGTTTATCAGATCTATTGAAGATTACCCCGGTGGCTAATGAAATAATGCAACTCAGTGAGGAACTTGATATTAGTTCCATGGATGTTATGTGGATTGTAAATCAAATTATATATAATCACGATAGTCATTTACCAGAGGAGGCTCTGGAGTTTGTTAACAATCTCCAGGCTGAAGATATATCCCTTGATGATGATTGGGATGAGTTTGATATAGAACAGCTCGAAGATGAAATGGACAGAGCACTATATACGGTAAGTGTAAAAATTAATACCTCGGGTCGTTTTCCGGAAATTGGTTTCAAAGCTGGTATCAGTGACAAAGAAGATATAAATTACTTTTTTGATATGGTAGTAGATATGCTGGATAAGTTGGAATAACAATATATGTTTTCGGATAAGCCCGGTTCTTCCGGGCTTTTTTGTTATTCAAAAAGTTGTTTTTCAGTAATTATTAATTGAGGAGTGTCATGATAGTAGAATTAAACCCCAGATTAAAAGTGCTGCGTCCGCAGGGGAAGGCTATGTTTCCCTACAGTAATTCACTCTGTATAGATGATGATATTTGCTTAATGATTGATGCCGGAGCCGGAGGCAGAGCCTATCAGGATATACAGCCGGAAAAAGTGGATTTATTACTTTTGAGCCATAACCACTTTGATCATGTAAATGGTATATCCTTTTTTAAAAATGCCCGGATACTGGCATCGGAAATGGAGGCTCCGGGTTATATTGACCCGGATATATATGCCTCTTATGCAGGTTATGAGCTGTGGGAAGAGTTAATGGACAGCCCCAGGCAAACTCGATTTGGGAGTATTTCCGCTATGCCGGAAGATGTACCGGTCAGTCCGGGATTTCATCATATAGAATTAAGCGGACATTTGCATGATGGTGAGATTTTTGATTTAGGAAAATATAAGTTGCAGTCAGTATTTTTGCCGGGGCATTCCCATGGTCATTTCGGCTTTTTTATTGAACAAAAAGGAATTCTGTTTTCTGCTGATATTGATTTGTCACCTTATGGTCCCTGGTATGGCGGGTTATTTTCCGATATTGACCAGTTAGTCGACTCGGTTAATCGAATTATTGAGCTTGATCCGGCCATATTGGTTACTTCTCACCGCCGGGTGTTTTATAAAGGCGAGGATGATATTGCCGGCAGCTTAAAAGCATATCTGGCCAAGGCTATGGAAAGGGAGCAGCTTATATGGGAAGCACTGCAGACACCCCAGACCAGGTCGGAACTTTTAAAACGGGATTATATTTCGCATTATCGTCAACAAAACGAGTATACTGTGTTTTGGACCAGAATGATGATATTGAAACATATTGAAAGTATGAACAGAAGAAATATGATTACCTGTGAAGGTGGAATTTACAGGCGGGCATAATCAGGAGGGTATAATTTGCATAAACGACCAATTATCTATATAGCTTTAGCAGCTTTGATTTTATTTTTCATAAATGAACAGATACAGGAACCTGCCCAAACTGAACCGGAGTTACTTTCCCGGCAGACAATTATGCAGCAGTTTGAATCTGAAGCTGTGGTATCAGTTGCTTTTCCCCATAATTATCGGGGAGATAATGGAGATGCGTTTTATGTAATCCGGGGGAAATCCGGTCAGACGGTTACCGATTATTATGAAATATATAAGGATCCAGACAAGAATTTATTAAAATATAGGGTTAAAGACCATTGGGAGAATATTAGGCTGCCGCTAAGTCGCTTTGACATTTATAAACTGGAACAGGGGAAATGGCAACCGCTAAGTGAATAAAACCCTGGGGAGGATTTATCATGGCTTTAGAACCAAATTATGCCATATTTGCTTTAACCATCTTACTTATGGTGATTGTAGTTCTGCTTTTAAAAAACCGTTGGGAAACCGCTTTAAAACAAAAAATCCAGCAAATTTCACATGAAAACATAACCCTGAAAGAGAGACTGGTTTTATCTGATTCCAGAGTTATAGAATTAAAGGCTGAATTGGAGACCTATAAACAGGAAAACAGTGAGAACAACCTTAACTTACTTGAACAAAATTCCGCGCTGAGGGCAAAGATAGCTGAGCTGGAAGCGGTGTTGCAAAAGGAACGCCAGCAAAATGAGGAAAAATTACAGCTGTTAAATGATGCCCAGACACAAATGACTGATGCGTTTAAAGCTTTGTCTGCGGAAGCTTTGAACCGGAATAACCAGTCATTTATGAATCTGGCTCAGGCAACTTTGGAGAAATATCAGGACGGAGCTCGTAATGATTTAGATAGCAGACAAAAAGCCATTAACAGCTTGATAGAACCCTTTCAGGAGTCATTAAAAAAGGTCGATGAACAAATTCGCAGCATTGAGAAAGAACGGGATAGGTCTTTTGGCAGTCTTTCTGAACAGCTTAAACAGGTAGCCAGTTCGCAAAACAATCTGCAAGCAGAGACAGCTAATCTGGTTAAAGCTCTGCGAGTTCCGAATGTAAGAGGGCGATGGGGCGAGATTCAGTTAAAAAGAGTAGTAGAGATGGCTGGTATGGTTGAGTATTGTGATTTCTCCCAGCAGGATACTATTTCATCAGATAGCGGTAAATTACGTCCGGATATGCTAATTCGTTTACCCAACCAAAAAATGGTAGTGGTTGATTCCAAAACCCCACTGCAAGCCTATCTGGAGGCAGCAGAGGCGGTTGATGATAATGTACGCCAGGCTAAAATGATTGAGCATGCCCGGCAGGTTAAAAGCCATATCAATAACCTGGCCAGTAAAAGTTACTGGAATGAGATTAATCCGGCGCCAGAGTTTGCAGTATTATTTCTGCCCGGGGAATCATTTTTCAGTGCTGCTTTGGAAGCTGATCCGGGTTTAATTGAATATGGGGCAGAGCAAAAGGTTATTATTGCTACCCCTACAACCCTGATTGCCTTGCTGCGAGCGGTATCGTATGGCTGGAAACAGGAAAGAATTGCTGAAAACGCTGAACAGATAAGCGAGTTGGGTAAAATGTTGTATGAACGGTTAAAGACCATGAATGACCATTTTATTAACCTGAAAAAAGGTCTGGAAAAAGCAGTTGAATCATATAATAATGCCATGGGCTCTTATGAGGGTCGTGTAATGGTTGCAGCCAGACGGTTTAAGGATTTGGGGGCGTCCGGTCAGGCTGAATTGGAAATTATGAATAGTGTAGATAAATCTCTGCGGGCAGTACAACATGAGAACATATTAACAAATGAAGATGTTGACAAAATGTCTAAATATTGTGATAATTAAAATGATATTTACTTTTAATTAACCTAAGCTTAACCTAAACCAGTAACAAAAGAGAGCAATTTCGAGTAAAATAGTAACCGAGATGATTTTGAAAGGGGGGATAAGAGTGGATAAAAGACTTATTGATGAGATCCTGAACGACATAGGACTCGAACACGTAGACGACTACGATGAAAAAGACAATGAATAGTAAAAGCCATTTAAGAGCCCCGCTTAAATGGCTTTTTCTAATTATGAGACCATTTTATAAAATTAGCTTCCCGCTAGTTTTCCTTTTCACCCATCTTTAATAACTCCGAAACAGTAATAAATTCATAGCCCTGCTTTTTGAGATTCTTAATTACTTCGGGTAAAGCGTCTGAGGTTTGTTTGCAGGTGTCACTGGCATGCATTAATATTATGGCACCCGGATGGGCTTTTTTGCTGACCCGCTCAATAATAGTATTTACGCCCGGATTCATCCAATCCAGTGAATCCACACTCCATTGTATAGCCTCATAATTGCTGTTATGAACAGCTTTAATTACATGTTCCTTGTAATCACCGTTTGGAGTTCTTATTAAATTAGCATTTACTCCGGCAACTTCGTATATGTTTTTATGAGCTTTCTGGATTTCATCTTTTATTTCCGACTCACTTAAATTACTTAAATTAATATGACGATAACCGTGGCTGCCAATTTCATGGCCGTCTTTTTTTATACTGGCTACTATATCCGGATATTCTTTAACCCAGGGGCCGGAAAGGAAAAAAGTCGATTTTATACCGTTCTCCTTTAAAATTTCAATTACTGGCATAGGGGTTTTATTACCCCAGCTAATATCAAAGGTCAGGGCCACTACTTTGCGTTCAGTTTTAACTTGATATACCGGTTTCTCTTTATGATAAGCCTGCACATAAACTACACTACTGGCCAGGATAAACAAGGCCAAAATACCGGCTAAAGTTATTCTGGCTCGGGGATGGATTTCGTAAAACCCGAATATTCTAGGCATTATGAATTCACTCCTCATGGTTTTTTAATTATATATGGCAGATTTGTCTGCTTTATTCACGTTTTTCCATACTGATCAACTCACTTACGGTAACTAGACGGTAACCTTCTTCGTACAATCGTGGAATCAGTAAATCTACCGCTTTAACCGTTTCCGAGCCGTTGGAAGTACCATCGTGCAAAATAATAATTTGACCAGGTTTCAGGTTGGATATGATGTGATCAGCAATTCGTGAGGCCTTGATATTTCTCCAGTCTTTACTATCCTGTTGATAGGTCCAGTAAGCAATAATTTGTTTTTCTTCACGAATCATATCCACCATTTTATAGGAAAGATAACCTCCCGGAGGACGAAATAAATGTGGTTTTTTACCAGTTATTTTTTTAATAGCTGCATTGCCGCGCTGTATTTCCGCACGGACGAAATCATCATCATGACGATTAAAATCTGCATGGCTGTAGCTATGATTGCCTAACTCGTGTTTTTCATCACTCATGCGTTTAACCAGATCCGGATTTTTCTCCACCTTAATTCCCAATAGGAAAAATGTAGCCTTGGCATCATGTTTCTTTAAAACATCAAGTAATAGCGGAGTGTTCACCGGATCCGGCCCATCGTCAAAAGTCAGGGCTACGACTTTTTTATCAGTTTTTACATCAGTAATTACAATGGCTTCTTTTTTCCAATTATTCATGTTGGGATGCAGGCCCAGAGTAATAGCACTGGCAGAAACACCACCCATAAAAATAAAAGCCAGCAGGAAAAATACCGTTTTCTTTTGGGCCACCACGATCATTGCCTCAACTCCCTCGGCAGAAATATGCCAATATAAAAATAAATTATTAAAATATACGAAATGAACTGATTATATATGCCGAATGCCAGCAATGATTATCTGGAGAGTTTGAGGAAAATAAGCGCCGGAGGTTGATTTTCATTATACTTCAAGGTATAATCAATAACGTTAAATGGGTCGTTAACTCAGTGGGAGAGTGCTTCCCTGACACGGAAGAAGTCATTGGTTCAAATCCAATACGACCCACCATATAAAGATAGTAATAACGGGGGTTACAACCTCCGTTAATTTTATGGTTAATAGTAATCATAATTATCGCCTACTTCAAACACCTGAATTAGACACAAAAACGGCCATCTTAAAAAGGTGGCCGTGTTTATTAATTATGTCTGCTTTTGGGTATTCCCTCCGGATGCTTTAAAATTCTTCTGTTACCGCGAGGACGGGTTTTGCGTAACAGGATCAGGAAAATAAAAAACGATCCTGCCAAAGCCCAACGAGCTTCGATGATGAAATGATGCGTGTAAAGATAAACCGAACTTAACAGGGCAGTGCCGAAAACTATTCCCCAGGCAATGGCATGACTGGCCTGGGTATTCTTTTCGATTGCCTCTTCCAGGTTACGCAGCGGTAGTTTTAGTTCCAGGTTGCCGCCTTCGGCCCGCCGCAAAACTTTCTCCAGCAGGGGAGGCACTTCGATCATTGCGGTCCCTAAAGCAGTACCTTTTTCTTTAATAATAGTCCAGGGCCGAGCTTCTTCCGGCATAAACTGTTTTAAGTAAGGTTTGGCCGCATCCAAAAAGCTTATATCTTTGTCAAGGCCAACACACAGACCGTATAAGGTTCCCAGGGCTCTGCCCATAAAAGTAAATTTGGCAGGAATCTGAAAGGGTTGTTCATAAAGCAATTCTTCCAGGTCTTCCAGCAAAGCTACCATATCATCATCCCGCAGACTGAGTCCGGTTCCCAATATTTGTTCCAAAAACAGTCCAATCGCTTTTGCCAGCATTTCATTATTGGCATCGCGGTGTACAAATCCTACCTGCTGCAGATAATAAACTACTTGCTGATGATCACGTCCGACCATGGCTAGCACCATTTTAATCAACGTATCTCGTAATTCCGGATCAATCGTACCTACCATACCAAAATCAATCATAATAACTTTACCGTCAGGATCGATAAACAGGTTGCCGGGGTGAGGGTCGGCATGAAAGAATCCATCTACCAGGATTTGTTTAACATAAATCTCCAGTAATTTACGGGCTAATTTTGGTTTGTTTACCCCTGCTTTTTCAAGCTCCCCATAATCGGTGACTTTCATGCCTTGCATGAATTCCATCGTAAGCACCCGCTGCCGGGTATAGCCCCAATGAATCCGGGGAACGATTAATTCCGGATCCTGAATACTGTTAAGGGCAATAGTCTCTGCATTTTTTCCTTCCTGTATATAGTTCATTTCTTCGCGCAGGGTATCGGCAAATTCCCGGTAGATGGCATCAAAATCTACCCATTGCTCCCAATTGGTGAACCATTTTAGTAACCTGATAACCTGCTGTATGGCCCTTAGATCAATTTCAATCAGTTTTTCAATTCCTGGTCTCAGTACCTTTACTGCAACCAGTTGTCCATCATGGAGTTTTGCTTTATGAACTTGTCCCAGGGAGGCCGAAGCCTGTGGAATTTCTTCCAGTTCACTATAAATTTCAGTCAGGGGCTGGCCAAATTCATCTGCAATTACCTGACATATATCCTGGTAATTTACCGGTGGTACTTCATCCTGCAAGCCTGCCAGTTCCCTGGTCGTGCTTTGCGGCAGGATATCCACGCGGGTACTTAAAAACTGACCTAGTTTAATGAGCAATCCTCCCATTTCAACTGCCGTATTGCGAAAACGCCGGGCTTCGGAATAGTACAACTCGGTGCGGCGAGTTTCTTTCCAACCTTCACCATGCCATAATGCTTTTATCTTCAGAGAGTAAAAGGACCAGAAAATAGAAATAAAAAGATTAATAACTTTAAAAAATCTTTTATAGCTTACCCAGGAATTGCTTTGCATCCTTCCATCCCCCTTATTTAACCAGCTGTGTATTATTCTGACTCATATTATCTATAGGACAATTATATAAATTGAAGTAAGCGTTGGAGCATGAAGTATTTTAATCCTTACTGACAATTCATCATCATTTTTGTTATTAGTACTATCTTAATGCAGTTAATTTGAAATGCAAATTACTGTTTATGAAACCTAAATATATATTTAAATTTATATTTGATTATGAAAGGGTCATCTTCACGTAGCTTCGAGAGCTACTGAACTATATGGGATGATAATCAAATTGTTTATAACATAATGCAGGAGATGCATTATGTTGGGGAGAATATTTAGAATTATTGAATAAACATAAAGTTTTGAATTCAGGCCTTATTTTGACAGAATGATTATTAATAAAGGAGATGATTGGAACTTATCTTTAAAATTTGTAATGAAGCTGTATGAATTTAAGCGGATAAGCCAGGAAAACAGTCTTAAAAAAAGCTGCCGGAATTAAAGAAAATAGTAGGGGGGACTTTAGTTTGAGACACCGGCTGTAACACTGGCAAAAGTATTAATGTTAAAAGCCTTAAACTGGTTGGTTTAAGAAATCAATAATTTATACGAAGTTATTTTGCTTGGGTTATATAGACATATTGGGAAAAAACTTAGCCTGCAGGCTATAAAATTATCCCGTCTCAACCTGAAGAAAAGATAAAATAGGAGGGATTATTTTGCCACATGATAATTATCTTTACCAACTTCGAGACATTAAGTTTCAGATGAAAGAATGGCTTGATATGGAGAAACTAATGTCCTGCGATGCTTACAAAGACTACTACGCAGTTGATGATCTTGATGGATTTTTGGATGTTAACTATAAAATTTGCCGTGATGTAATTTGCCCGGCCAATAAAGAAGCTGATGATCCCGGATTCAAGTTTGTCGGTGGCAACGAACATGCAGCAGTTAGTCCTGATGTATTTAAAACTGTATACAATACGGTTTGTGAAGCCGGCCTTGGACCCCAGTGGGGTGATCGCGAAGTCGAAGGTCGCTTGCCGCTGGCCTGGTACGCTCCGATTCTGGAAATGCAGAGCGGTGCATCACCGGCATTGGTAATGCTGTGGTGTCTAACCCAGGGTGCTACAACCGTTATTCAATATAATGCCGCACAAAGGTTTAAAGATCTCTACCTGCCCAAGATGTACACGGGAGAATGGGGTGGATCAATGTGCCTGACCGAGCCAGGTGCAGGTTCCGAAGTCGGTGCAGTATCTACCAAGTGTTTTCCTACCGATACCCCGGGCCTGTATAAAATAAAAGGCCAGAAGTGCTTTATTACCACCGGAGACAATGACTGTGTTTCTAACATTATTCATCTTGTATTGGCCAAAACCCCTGATGCCAAACCAGGAACCAGTGGCATTAGCTGTTTAATGGTTCCTAAGTTCTGGGTTGATGATAATGGAAATATCACCAAATGGAATGACGTAACCACTGTTGGACTTGAGCATAAGCTGGGTCTTCATGGCTCAGCCACTGCTACTCTGGCCTTTGGTGAAAATAATGATTGCTATGGTTGGATGATTGGTGAAGATCCCGTAGACGGTCGCGGCAACGGAATGGCTCTGATGTTCCAGATGATGAATGAAGAACGTATTAATACCGGGATATTTTCACTGGGATGTATCGGATCAGCATACTATGCAGCTCTGGAATATGCCAAAGTCCGTGTTCAGAGTAAAAAGTCTACCGACCCCAAGGGCCCAAGTGTGAGGATAATCGAACATGAAGATGTCCGTCGCATGCTGATGCTGCAAAAGTCCATAATGGAGGCCTGTAGGGCATTGATATACAGCTCATACTACTATATTGACTTGTCCAAAGAAGCTTTCACAGAGGAAGAAAGGGAATTGGCTGATGATTTCTTCATGATTCAAAATCCGATCGCCAAAGCCTTTATATCTGATATGGCATGGTTGATGACTGCTGAATCAATGCAGGTTCACGGCGGATACGGGTTCATGGAGGAGTATGCTCCGGCATCCCTGTCCCGGGATTGCAAGATTTACTCCATCTGGGAAGGGACTAACTTCATTCATGCACAAGATTTTACCGGGCGTAAATACACCATGAAAGGTGGCGAACCATTTAAGAAATGGATGGAGCAAATTGAAAACTTCATCGTTAATAAAAAGACAGCAGCATTTGAAAAAGAATTTGCCATGATGGAAGAAGCCTTCGCTGCATTTAAAACCATTATGGAGTTGAATGCTTCCTGGTCAACTGACAATAAGCAGCTAAAACAGCTGTATGCAACCCGGATATTACATTCGGCTGCCAGGATTATCTGCGGCAAGTTAATCCTCGATCAGGGCGTATTGGCTGCTGAAAAACTGGCGGAACTTGGTGATGACCACTATGATGCCAACTTTTACAAGGGCAAAATTGCTTCCTCCAGGTTCTTTGTGATGAATATTGTTCCTGATATCTTTGGCGTCCTAAAGGCCATGCAGAATACTGATACCAGTTGTATTGACCTGGCTGAAGAAGCATTTATGTAACCCGAAATTAATGTAGAATTTAATTGCATATATTAAACATGGTTATAGTGCGGAGTTTATAAATTCATCCGCACTATTTTTATTTCTGCTTCTCTATTATTTCTTAAAGGTATTATTATAGATATCTACAATTAAATTCTTAATTATGTTATTATTTCTATAATATACTAAAAATTCACATAATATGCTTGGAGGTGATTTTAATGGATAATCAGGAGCAGGTACGACGCATATCCAGATCATACTCTATTTCAACCATACTGTTGTGTGCCTTTCTTGCCGCCCCTTTTGGTTTACTTAATGCCTGGTTATTAGGATTAACTGATACGAAAGCCTGGATAATTCAATATATGGTTGGAGCATTTGGTGGACTGCTGGTTGGATTTTTGGCAACTATAATTAATAAGAAAAGATTTTTTATTCCTATCGCTTCGATGATAAATTACGTAAGCGGAATTGAACAGGGCAAACTGGAACCTAAACTGAAGAGTGTAAATTATGGAGTAATGGATATTATTCGAATGGCCTTCGATAAGATGGGAGATAGCATTATTTCACTTATATTGGTCACCAGGAGAAGAATTGCTGAGACGGAAAAAGTAAAAAATCAAATGCTCGAGCAGGTTAGTAATGGTAGTACACAAGCGCATGAAGTTGCATCTGCTATTAAACAAATAGCTACGGGATGCTTTGAGCAGGCTGATGTAGTACAAAAGATTGTTATTGAAGTCAAAAGTATATCTCAATTGGTTGAGAACATAGCTAATAGCAGTAATGAAACAGCATTGGGACTACAATCCATAGGTACTGTTGCTGCTAAAGAATTACAGGTTATAGATCAACAGAAAGTACGCATGTTGGAAAACCGGCAATTAATCGAGAATATGAGTGTTGCTATAAATGATTTACGAATAAAGAGTAGTGAAATCAAAAATATAATGAATATAATTGCTGATATTGCCGCCCAAACTAATTTATTGGCCCTAAATGCATCGATTGAAGCAGCGCGTAGTGGAGATAGAGGAATAGGTTTTCAAGTAGTCGCTGAGGAGGTTAAAAAACTAGCTGAAGCTTCCGCAAAAGCTGCCTATGAAATAGGTCAGTTGGCAGTCAATATACAGCTGAGCATAGAACAGGTAATTGCTGAGACTAATGTTGCCAATGAGGCAGTTTATGATCAGGAGAATGCTATGGAGGAAAGCCAGCGGTATATTACTATGGTAGCAAACAACTTCAACAATATAAGCCAGGAAATGATAAATGTTACGAACAGTTGCCAGGATATTAGCCGGTCAGTTAATGATGTCAACGTTGCTGCTCAAAAAACTGATGCCATAACCCAGGAAAGCAGTGCCCAGGCACAGGAAATATCAGTAATAGCCGAGCAACAAGCTGCCTACATGGAGTCACTGCAACAAGAAATTATAAGATTTGATACTATGCTGGCAGGCCTGAAAAATGCGGTCAGAATTTTTGATACAGGTCAAAAAGAAGCTGATGTATAGAGGAGGGTTCGAGTGATGAATATTGATATTAATACCGATAACAAAGAAATCAAAAAAATTGCTCTTAACTATACTTTAAAAACTATGGTCTTTTCCTCTATTGCAGCTGGTATTATTGTCGGCTTTCTATTGGCTTATATGGCGGGTGCTATGAACTTACGGGGCCTGATAATATCATTTATTTCAGCCTGGTTAGCCGGTTTGGTAGTTGCGTGGATATCAACAACCAATAACTCAAGGAAGTTTATATATCCTACCTGGTCACTGGTGGAACAGGCAAATTTAATTACCAGTGGGGACTTCACTGCCGAGGTACCATTAAATAAATCTATGGGTCAATTAGTATTAATGCGTGATGTTTTTAACCATATGGCCGAGGGGTTAAAGTTAATTGGCAGCCAAATTAAAGAAGCCAGCTTTCAAATTAACCATTCTTCAGCGGAAACAGTGCAAATTGCTGATAACACTTTAAACAATATAAATACTATGAATATTCTTATTGAGCAGATTGCGCGGGGAGCTAATGACCAGGCCATAAATATGCAGGTAACCTCTGAATCGGCAGCTTTTATGGCAGATTTGGCGCAGCAATTAGCCTGGAAATTTTCTGAGGTTGCTGTTCATGTTGGTGATACCGAAGCTGTAGTATTTGAAGGCTTGAATAATGTTAGTTTTCAAAGGCAAAAAGTAACTGAAACCATGACTTCAATTACCAGGGTAAGCGAATCCATAGGTGAGTTGGAACATAAATCCACCATGATTGGTCAGATAGTAGATGTTATAACTGATATTGCTGACCAAACTAACTTACTGGCATTGAATGCAGCTATTGAAGCTGCCCGGGCAGGTGAACAGGGAAGGAGTTTTGCAGTAGTTGCAGAAGAAGTGCGAAAACTGGCTGAGGAAACATCAACTACTGCCCAGAGTATTTACGGATTAATAGGTGATATACAGAATAGTACTGTCCGAGTTGTGGAAGATGTGACATTAGCCCACGAGGTTCTGGAGAAACAAACAGAGGTAGTTTTAAATAACGAAGATTTATTTTTTAGATTAAAGGAGCAAATAATTCCAGTTACAAAGCAAATTCAGAATATAGCAAATGCAAGTCAGGAAATTACCCAAAGTACTAATAATATTAATAATGAAATGGGGAATATCGCTGCACTAAGCCAGGAAACGGCAGCAGCTACTCAGGAAATTCTGGCTTCAACCGACGAACAGTCGAAAAATATAGATAATATGATACAGGGAATCCAGGAGTTGTCACTGCTGGCTAAAAATCTGGGAGAGCAATCTAGTAGAATAAAATTAAATAACTAAATTTTTTTCATTACCATATATGGTCGAAAAAATAAACGGGGGCTGATTGCCTCCGCTATAATTTTAACTGGTTGTTTTTTCTAATATTCATCCCGTTGCAGGGAAATGGCTGCTTCAGTTTTGAAAAGAGGGGAAAGAGAATCCATGATAGTAATTGCTACATTATAGCCATGTTTTTTCCCGGTTACACCGTACATCCCTTCTATATTTTCGTAATTAAAGAAGTCTTCTGAACCTTGCAAATAACTGTAATAAGTATTATACAAGCTTCCCGGAGAACTGTTGGACCAGTATAATATACTAACATCTTCGCCATTT
>JAAYBS010000107.1 GCA_012718855.1 Syntrophomonadaceae bacterium | reverse complement strand
TAGACTTTCAAGGTATCTGTTATTAATTTACGGATACCCTCCGATAGCGTTATAACAGTATAAGTATATTTATCAATTTTCGGTAATATAACCAGAAAACAAAAAAAAGTGTGGGTGACCCACACTTTTTACCAATCCTCAATTTGAGCGGCGGTTTCCTCTATTTCATGTTTTTTCCTTCGCTGCATTAATTGTTCCACTTCTTCCCGGGGCAAAACCCCCTCGTATAATATACGGAAACAGGAACTGGTTATAGGCATGTCAACCTGCATTTTCATACTAAGTTGCCTGGTAATTTTAGCTGTATGTACTCCTTCTACCACCATACCAATTTCATTTAAAGTATGTTTTAGATTTTGTCCCTGACCTATCATAATACCCGCTCTTAGATTTCTGGATAGATTACTGCCACAAGTTAATACCAGATCACCCATACCGCTTAATCCGGAAAAGGTCTGCGGGTAAGCACCCATGGCTACGCCCATACGGGTAATTTCAGTTAATCCCCGGGTAATTAAAGCTGCCTTGCTGTTTTGACCATATCCCAAACCCTCTACTATACCGGTAGCCAGTGCAATAACATTCTTTAATGCTCCACCTATTTCCACTCCGGCAACATCAGGATTAGTATATACTCGGAAATAATTAGTCATGAAAGCATCCTGAACCTCACAGGCAATTAGTTTTCTATGTGCTGCCACGGTAACTGCGGTAGGAACCTTACGGGCTACTTCTTCTGCGAAGCTGGGACCGGATAACACCGCATAGCGTTCCTTAATTTGTTCCCCTAATACATCCTCCAGCACCTGACTCATACGCATACCGGAACTAATCTCCAGTCCCTTGGCAGTGTTTACCAGGATAGTATGAGATGGCAAATATGGTTGCATAAACTCAGCAACCAGTCTAATGGTCTGGGCGGGAACTGCCAGGACAACCATATCAGTTTCCTGTAATGACTCTTCCATATTATCAGACACAATAACATTGTCCGGTAAAAGCACTCCCGACATATAACGGTGATTTTCCCGGGTTTTTTTTATTTTCTCCAACCCGTCTTCCGGACGCCCCCACAAATAAACCTGGGCAGAATTCTGGCTAAGTAAAATTGATTGGGCAGTTCCCCAACTGCCCGCACCTAATACGGCAATTTTATTCATATTTATATTCCCTTTCCCCGTCGAGGAAACTTTACTTTAAAGGTTAAACAACTTATCTTACCCTATCTCTGAATTTAGGTTCGGTTCCTGCTTTCAATCGTTTTAGGTTATCGCGATGTCTATATACTACCAGCATACCCAGGATAACAGCGATTAAAGTATAAGACCATGGTTTTACCAAAATAACAGTTAAAACCGAAAATATGATGGCTACCGTAACCGAGCCTAACGATACATATCCTGATACTGCAACTACCGCTAAAAATATTATGACAAGAATAATAAATATGGTTGGTGATAGTGCCAGTACAACCCCAGCCGCAGTTGCTACCGCTTTACCACCTTTAAATCTCAAAAATAACGGATAACAATGTCCGACTCCTACTGCTGCACAGCATGCTACCAGCACCAGAGAAATGCTGGATTGCTGACCAATCCAAACTGCTGCCACCCCTTTCAGCAAATCAGCAATCAAGGCAGTTATGCCAATAATTGGTCCCAAAGTACGATACACATTGGTTGCCCCAACATTTCCGCTGCCTTTGGTACGAATATCTACTCCCCCGAGGTATTTTCCAAACAAATATGAAAAAGGAATGGAGCCAATTATATAACAGGCAATAATTAATAATGCCTCAGTCAAATTTATCCCCCCAGCAGTTAGTCAACATCTTTGGAAGACTTCTCCCTTACAATTAAACGTATTGGAGTACCTTCAAAGCCAAAATTTTGGCGCAGGGCATTTTCCAGATAACGTAGATAAGAGAAATGAATCTCTTCCGGTTTATTGCTGAAAAATACAAAAGTAGGCGGAGCCGTACTTACCTGGGTGGCATAATAAATCTTTACTTTACGTGAACCACCCCCGGGCAAAGGATTTACGAGCATGGCATCGTTAATTACCCGGTTTAATTCCGCAGTATTAATGCGACGATGGTGTTGTTCAACTACGAAATTTGCTATATCCAGAGTTTGAAATATCCTTTTACGGGTATAGGCTGAAATATATAATATCGGAGAGTAGGATAAAAATTTAAATTCCTCCCGAATATCTTTATCAAACTTGTTCATGGTCTTACCGTCTTTTTCTACCAGATCCCATTTGTTTACTACAATAATATTGGCTTTGTTCTGTTCATGAACATAACCGGCAATACGCTGGTCCTGTTCAATTACTCCTTCAGTAGCGTCCAATAGAATTAAAACTACATCGGCCCTTTCAATACTGCGCAAAGTTCTAATTACACTATACTTTTCAGTGGTCTCATGTACACGTGATTTCTTGCGAATTCCAGCCGTATCAATTAAAGTGTATTTTTGCCCCTCATATTCAAATGGGGTATCAATAGAATCGCGGGTAGTACCGGGAATATCGCTTACTATAACTCTTTCCTCACCCAATAGCGCATTTACTAATGAAGATTTCCCTACATTGGGACGGCCTACAATAGCAATTTTGATACGATCCTCTTCTTCTTCCACCACCGGCTCTCCAAATTTCTCTATTACTGCATCCAGTAATTCATCGGTATTCATTCCATGCATGGCTGATAAGGGAATCGGATCTCCCAATCCCAGGTTATAAAATTCATAATACTCCAGCTGTTTATCAAAATTTTCTACTTTATTAGCCGCCAGAACCACCGGGCGATTTGATTTACGCAATAAATCTGCAACCTGCTCATCTTCATGGGTTATCCCGTCTTTGGTGTCGACTACAAAAATAATGACATCAGACTCTTCGATAGCCAACTCGGCCTGAAGCTTTACTTCCCGCGTAAAAACATCACCTTGATCAAAACGAATTCCACCCGTATCAATAATAATGAATTCGTGTCCGGCCCAATCAGTACTATCGTACAATCTATCCCGGGTAACTCCGGGAATATCTTCAACAATAGCTTTTCTGGCACCGACCAGGCGATTAAATAAAGTGGATTTGCCTACATTGGGTCTTCCCACAATGGCTACTACTGGCTTGGACATATTACTCCTCCGTTATCACCCGGGGATCATTACCGGGCACTAATATTGCTTCAATCAGGGAACGGGCACTGCCATCAACTGTGTATATATATGCTTTAGTTTTTAGCTTGATATCCTGTAAGGTTATATCATCTAATAAAATAGTATTTCCTTCCTGAAATACTATTTCGGGAATTATTACTCTTTTACCTGCATAGTTCCTGCCCAGGGCAGCTAGAATATCATGTCCGGTCAATAGACCGGTAACTGAAACTCCTCCGCCAAAATAAAAATTATCAACCGGAAGAAGACTCACCGAAAGTCCTCCAATTTCATTAAGCCGGTCAACAATTGGCTGCAAGACCGGAGCAGCCGACCTGCCAGTTACCATGAACACTTCTCGTTCTTCAATTTTTGGCGGCAGTGCGGATAATAATTCTTCGAACTCATCCCATAATGTTCTGACCAAACCGATACCATTTTCTATTTGTACAAAATCGTCATAGTAATCAGTAGGCGGTACCGATAATCCTGCTTTTATGTAAAACTCATCTGCCAGGTAAACCAAACCATAATTAAATTTATGGCGAAAATATTTTTGTTTTTCTTCGATAAAATCAACCAGTTCTTTTGACTGTTCAGCATTAAATCGTTGTAAAGCAGGCAGACGATCACGATAACCGGTCAAGCCCACCGGTACAATACCAATTGATTGGACTGCCGGATATAGTCCGGCTAAATCTTCAATGGTGCTGATTAATTCTTTTCCATCGTTTATTCCCGGACAAAGTACTATTTGCGTATGTATTTCAATACCTGCTTCCGCCAGGCGCTTTAAATCTGCTTTTATATTGCCTGCCTGCGGATTATTCATCATTTGCCGGCGCAATTCCTCATTAGTAGTATGTACCGAAACATATAACGGGCTTAGGCGCATGGTGATTATCTTTTCCCAATCCGCCTCGTTGAGATTCGTAAGAGTAATATAATTACCGTACAAAAATGAATAGCGGTAATCATCATCCTTTACATATAAAGTTTTACGCATTCCAGGAGGCATTTGATCAATAAAACAAAATAGACAATGATTTTTACAGACCCTTATACGGTCAAACACTACTCCGTCAAAAATAATCCCCAGCTCGTCTGACCAGTCTTTTTCCACTTCCACTTCCCAAATATCTCCATCAGACTTTTCTATTTCCAGCAGTAATTCATCATCCTGGGAATAAAACTGGTAGTCCAGCATATCTGATATGGGCTGCCCATTAATACTAATCAGATAATCCCCGGCCTCAATGCCTATCTCATCAGCTATACTATCCTGAATTATTTCCTTGATAACAACTTTCACTTCTATAGGCCTCCCCGGACATTCCCCTTATTACTTACCAATTATCTAACATTATCGGGTCAAATAGCAACCGAAAACATATCTAAAGCGGAAACTAAAGGTTTCCGCTACGATTCTTGATAATCTCAGCTATACAGCTCGGTTTTAAAATTTTCTATTATGGTTCTCAGCTCCGGCAGGCGCTGTTTTAATGACTTTGTCACTATGGTCGGGCTTTCGTAATCCCAACCTAATTGAGCCAGAAGCTTTGCCCATAAAGACAAAAAGGGTTCTCCTTTGATTTCGATTGGATATACCACCAGATCGTCCTCAGTATAATCTAAAATATAACGCAGATCTTCAATGGTTTTCTTTAGCATATCAATTTCACTGCCTACTCCCAGGGTATATACCTCGGTATCATTTTCATCTTTGCCAATAAATAAAGGCATACCGGTAGCGTCTGCTCTCATATCCCCAAAATTATCAATATTACTTAAATTATCATCAGGGAGCCAGTCAAGAAAAATATTGCCGGCAATCAAGGCTTGATGAACTGCGGTTGGAGCAATAAACAAAACCTTCATATTGCCATCTCTTCCACTTGTATTGATTTTAAACGGGTGATTTCAACCAGATTCACCAAATCAAAAAAAGCTTTACGCGTACCATAACTCACCAGATTGCGTCCCGGCCATACAATTCCCAAACGTCTGGAACTAAATCCCCCCAATTTCATCAGCCAGTTTACACTGGTCATCGTATTCACCGGCAGAACCTTTTCCGATGAACCTAATACTCTGCCAATACCGATAAGAGTATTGTTGCATCTATCTCCTAATGCTTTTTTACCCAATACATATATTCGATTATTGTATTCATCTACCCCCATAAAGCGAATATGACCAAAATCACCATTTACCGTTTTATCAAAGTAAGGTATAGCCATAAGTTCTTCATCAGAGGGTATACGGTTTTTACCTAATAACCCCAGGTGAACTGCCGCAGCAGTAACTGAAGAATGAGAGCCGCCAAAACAATGATAAATAATAATCAATCCCAGTCCTCCTTCGGTTAATGTTTAACTATCAGGTATACTCCGTTTTCCAGGTCATGAACGATACCACCCAAAATTCTAGCCAGCAGCATACTGATTTTATTTTGTTGCGTTGCATTTTCAGCTAGAAATACCGGACAACCGCCTCCTTGTACCAAGGAATAATCCATTGTAACGATTGCCAGAATAAAATCACGTAAACCGTTATCCATTAATCAGCCGCCTTTTTTCCATAGAAACTGCTTAAGGTAGTGCCCTGAGCACTTTCCAACACTGGTACTCGTTTAATAATTTCAATTAAATATTGGATATCTGGTTCATTGGCAACCAAAAATAGTCCCAGATAACCTTTATCTACCTGCTTTCTGGCCAAAGGAGCCAAATCCATTTCGTTCATATCTACTTTAGATCCCAGAATAGAAACTACATCATGAATAATAGCCATACGCTGACCAGGTACATCAAGAGTCAGGCGTGCATTATCATTTTTGGGTTTTATCAATACTCCCATCCCATCTTTTTCTATTTTTTGACGTATTTGTTCCAAACCCACATTCATTATTACTACATCGTCCACCATTAGTAATGATTTATCAAAATGTACCTGCGCCGGAACTATATCAGCAATATCTCCTATCTTTCTGCCACTCATAAATTTAACCGAGCCATAAATACAGATAGCAGCAGCAATAAAAGCATACGGCCAGGAAAATATTTGAACTACTCCGCTGGTTATTAAAGCAGTTAAAATGGTTAAGTAATTGCGTGCTTCAAATACACGGGCAATACCTTCAATATAATCGTTGCCCCGCCGAATTAATTTAGTTGATTCCAGACTTTCCAGGGTGTTACGTTCCATACTGCGAATTTCACGAAATTGCTGGGCAGCCAGTGCCAAAAATGTAACCGCCACATAATCAGGCTTTGCAATTGCCGGTACGGCTACTGCTCCAAGACAGGCAGCAATAAAGCCTAGAGCCAGATGGGTAAGTTGTCCATGAGGATAAGTTGGGTAGTGGCGATAATCACTGCGCAACATTATCCAACGCGCCAGAAATCCCGCCACTACTCCAAAGCTTATTACCAACAAATAATTTTGCATCTTATTGACGGCTCGAACCCCGGTTCAACCAATAGTATCCTCCAGCACCGGCAATCACAACCACCAACATAACTATAATCACTGTACCGGAACCCTGATTGTCAGTTAAAGGCTTTTTAGCTGCACCGCCACTTACGTTGGCTCCCAGTACAGTTGGCATGGTATCAGCCAATAACTTTATGCCTTTTTCTGCTTCTTCCTTGCTGTTAGTATGGGCCCCTACTTCAACCAGCATAGCCCGGGGGCTTAAATCCTGATTATAATCTCCTTTGCCCATATATATGCCATTTGAAAGCCCTGGTTTCTTTTGATCCATAACTGACTTCATTTTTTTGGCAAATTCCAAATTGGTTTTCATATTGGGATTAGTCCGTCCTACTACCAATTTTATTTTGGTAACCGGTTGGCCTTTAACTTCTGTTTTATATTGCTCAGCAGGTACTGCATCCCGGTGAACGTCTATAACCGCATCGGGTGCAGATTTACGAATCAAGCTAACCGCCGTACGGCGGGAACGATTATATGCATTTACATCATGGGGATTATGATTATTTTCACTATACTGAACATCAAAACCCTGATCCTTTAACCTCTGTGCAAACACCCTGCCCAC
Organism: Syntrophomonadaceae bacterium; assembly: GCA_012718855.1. Classification (GTDB taxonomy): domain Bacteria; phylum Bacillota; class Syntrophomonadia; order Syntrophomonadales; family Syntrophomonadaceae; genus JAAYBS01. The sequence goes on along the minus strand of JAAYBS010000107.1, from coordinate 1,158 downwards.
ATCATATATCCCTCCGTTGCCGGGAATACTTTCCTTACCATCTGAAGGAACATAGGACTCATCACTGTGGGTATGATAAACGGCTATAGTTGGCTTGCCTTTTGAAGTTACTATATTTTTCATCGCAAATACCCAGGATTGTTTATACTCATTATTTTGTATCACCGGCATTTTTTCCTTGCCCATATACTGACAGCGGGCTTGATAACTTGAAACAGTCATTACCTTATAGCGTGAATTATCACTGCTTATATATTCATCTCCCACATAAACCCGGGTGCTGGTAAGATGAATTATCTTATTATTTTCATCAACCAAAGTATAATATTTGCCCTGAGCAGCTTCATCATGAGCCATAGCCAGTGAACCAAAACATAATATACCAACCATAATTAACAAAACTAATAAACCGATTTTTCTATTCATGCTTATCATCACCCCGTTCCTCAGCTTCTGGCATTGGCTTGCGGGCCGGCTCCGGTTCAGGTTCCTGCAAGTTACGAATCAGTTCCTCAGGCCGGCCTTCAGTTTGCGGACCACCTGCCAGTCTTTCCAGAGACTCTCCAATTATTTCAGCTAAAGCTACTGCCAGAATTCCGGCCAATATCAGGGAATCAAAAGCTCCGGCTCCACCAACATGGACAGTCCCCCGAACTCCGGTAGTAAGCAAATAATAGAGCTGGCCTGCATCCAGAGCCAAAACTCCCATAACTGCAGCAAAAAAAGCTCCCCGCCTGGATCTGCCGGCCAGATAGCCTACAATACCGGCAACCAATGGATAAATATAAATGGGATCTATAAATATCTGTTCCGGTTCTGCTCCTAAAAATCTACCGGCCAGGTACAAAGCCAAACCAGTTACTACTGCCGCAATTATCGCCCGGGTTTTCTCCTGCACAGTTCCTGCCTTAATCCAGACATAAATCGCTAAACCTACTGCCACTACTCCACCCAGATTGATGGTTACTCTGGCGCCCAAAGGAATATCAATAAAACTACCTACAATAATTAAAGCAATAACACCCAAAGCACCCCGGTCGCTCAGATGCAAACGATCCAAAACCCGGTGAGCTATGCCAAAATAAATTAAAATTGAAACCACCAGCAGGGCAATTAACCCAAAAGGAAAATTCGCCATTGCGCACATCCTTTCATAAC
>JAAYBS010000106.1 GCA_012718855.1 Syntrophomonadaceae bacterium | reverse complement strand
GGCTTATACATAGTACGTAAGGGGCTTTTTGTTTCGGTTAATGAACAGTTCCAAAAATTAACCGGTTATCCGGAAAGTGAACTAATCGGACGGCCCTCATTTGATCTTATTTTCCCGGAAGATCGTGACTTTGTTAAAAATTCATCGGTAAAAATGTTAAAAGGTGCTTCCTCTCATCCATATGAATATCGAATTATTCATCATAGCGGGGAAGTAAAATGGATTTTGGAAACAGTTGCCGCTATAGAGTATCAGGGCAAAAGAGCTGTATTGGGCAATTTTATGGATATCAGCATGCGCAAGACCATTGAGTCGGCCTTGATTGAAAGCCAGGACCTTTATATGGACCTTTTCGAAAATGCTAATGATGTAATTTTTATTCTTGACCTTTATGGTAATTTCGTCTCCTTGAATAAAGCTGCTCAAAGTGTATTCAAATATTCGCTGGCTGATTTAGCCAATATTAATATTCGTGAATTGGTGGCTCCGGATTATCTATATCTAATAGAAGATATATTGAACAATATTACCACTGAACAACCAGGTATCAACTATGAACTGGAGATTGTAGCTAAAGATAAAACTCTGGTTCCGCTGGAATTACGGGTTCGGCAATTACAAAAAAACGGACGTGCTTACGCACTGCAAGGTATAGCCCGGGATATTACAGAACGAAAATTAATGGAAGACCAATTACGTTCCACCAATCGGCATTTGCTGGATATAATTGAGTTTTTACCTGATGCTACCTTTGTTATTGATCAGGATCAGCAGGTAATTGCCTGGAATCGAGCTATTGTAGAAATGACCAGGGTCCCACCCCATCAGATGCTGGGTCGGAAAAATTTCGCCCATTCTATTCCCTTTTATGGCTATCCCCGTCCTATGCTGGCAGATTGTTTAAGCCAGCCTCTTCATGAGCTGGAAACACTATACCCATTTGTTAAAAAGGAAGGAGATAGCTTATATAGTGAAATAATGGCTCCCAAACTAAACGAGGGCAAAGGTGCATTTATATGGGTAAAAGCTTCCCCTTTATATGATTCCAATGGCAAAATAATAGGGGCAGTTGAAACAATTCGCGATATAAGTGACCGTAAGCAGTTTGAGGAACAACTTAAATATTTAAGTCTTCATGATACATTAACCTCCCTGTATAATCGTACTTATTTTGAAGAAGAAGTTAATCGCCTGGAAGTAAGTCGGCATAAATCAATTGGCTTAATTATTTGCGATGTAGATGGATTAAAACTGGTGAATGATACTCTGGGGCATGAAGCTGGTGACAGGTTGTTAATGCAGGTAGCAAAATTATTAAAGTCCTGTTTTCGGGCTGATGATGTGGTAGCTCGAATTGGTGGCGACGAATTTGCCATATTGATACCTGGTTGTAATACCCAAAGCATGGAGTCTGCCTATAGCCGTATAAAAACTGCCGTATACAGGCATAATTCTTCTTCACCAGATATACCAGTTAGTCTGTCCATTGGTTTTGCCATACGCGATAACCCAGAATTGCCTATGAATGAGGTTTTTCAGATTGCCGACAATAATATGTATCGTGAAAAGCTGCACAGTAGCCAAAGTGCACGTAGTGCAATTGTTCAAACTTTAATGACTACATTAAAAGCCCGTGATTATATTACTGAGAGTCATGCTGACAGACTACGGGATATAGTAGTCTTGATGGCACAACACATTAATTTGCCTGAACACCGGATTACCGATTTAAAACTTCTGGCTGAATTTCATGACATAGGCAAAGTTGGTATTCCCGATAATATCCTTTTTAAACCGGGGCCCTTAACTATTCAGGAAACCCAGGAAATGCAACGTCATAGTGAAATTGGCTATCGAATTGCTCTGTCGGCTCCAGAACTGGTTCCCATAGCTGATTGGATACTCAAACATCATGAGTGGTGGGATGGGCAGGGATATCCAGCTGGATTAAAAGAAAACGATATTCCATTGGAATGCAGAATCCTGGCCTTAGCCGACAGTTATGATGCCATGACCAGCGATCGTCCCTATCGTACTGCTATGAGTAAAATAGATGCCTTGGAAGAAATTCGAAAATTTGCCGGCATTCAGTTTGATCCCCAGTTAGCCGAATTGTTTATTGAATTAATTAAAAATAATCTGGAAGACGAATAATATAATATCTTTTTTCTGTAATTGGCTAATGAATATTCTGAGGGGAATCAATATCTATTTGATTCCTCATGATAACTTCCCGTATGTGGCACAAAAATTCTCCCCTCTTTGAGTAATCAAATTTTTATTACTTCAACTGTTTCTTTGTGTGGAGCATATCAACCTGAGCTTCACTTTTTTTATTGGTTAGCATTAAGGAAACAATTATGATATTATTAGAAAATTAGAATGATAGGAGGTTTTTAGTATGAAAACAAAAGATAATTTACAAAGCGCATTTGCAGGTGAATCCCAGGCTAACAGAAAGTATCTGGCTTTTGCCGATAAAGCTGCTAAAGAAGGTTTTAATAAAGTATCGCGCCTTTTCAAGGTGGTAGCTGAAGCTGAAACTATTCACGCTCATAAACATCTTCAGATCATGGGCGGGGTAAAAAGCACTCTGGAAAACTTAAATTCAGCCGTCGAAGGCGAAAATTATGAGTATACTGAAATGTATCCCCAGTTTATTGCTGAGGCTGAACAGGAAGGCAACAATGCTGCCCGGGCATCTTTTCATCTGGCTAATGAAGCTGAAAAAGCCCACGGTGCCTTATTTAAAAAAGCTCATCAGGCTATTGAAGGCAACCAGGATCTTGACACCGAGTCATTTCATCTCTGCCCGGTATGCGGTTATGTAGCTGAAAACCATGCTCCGGACAAATGCCCGATTTGTGGAGCACCCGGAAGTAATTTCAAGGAATACTAAAATCAACTTATTAATAGAATAAAAAGGTATTACCCTTCTCATGTAGAAGGGTAATATACGTTAATATACCGGTATAGATTCTTTAAAAAGGAAGATTGTCATGAAAACTTCCTGTCCCGTTTTAGAAACACCCCAGAAAATAAGTACTAATTCCTTTAATATTCATATACTTGCGGGCTATATTGAAAACATAATCCTAATTGAATATAATCATGCTTTACTATTATTGGATAGTGGATGTATAAACGATGTCAGCCGTATTGAGTTTTACGTCCAGCAAACCCTTGGTCGCTCCATGCAGGATATTAAGCTGGTTGCAGTTACTCATATGCATCCCGATCATGCCGGGGGCGCAACCTGTCTACGCAAAAAATATGGTATTCCTATTGCTGCCCATCCGGACACCGACCGCTGGTATGCTGGTCCAGGAGGTGCCCTGCAACAATTATTGGACTGTTATATGGCTACCTCTGTAGCCAGACGCAATCATAGACGATTGCAGCGAATTAAGTATCAACGCAAACTAAACCCCGACTATCTGATTAATGATGGGGATTCGATGCCCTTTTTTCCCGACTGGAAAGCCTTATATGTACCCGGCCATACTATGCATGATACGGTATTTTATAATCCTGCCGATCAGATATTATATATTGCTGATCTGATATGTGATGTCAAAGGAGGTTATCAGCTCCCTCTTCCCATTCTGTTCAAGGATAAAATGTCTTATTCCTTTGATAAGCTGGGTAAGACTAACGCCAAAACCATAATACGCGCTCATGGAGAATTGATTCATCCTGATAATTGTGAAGAACTATTTGATTTCATGAAACAACTGCTCAAAATACCTGATACTGACTTTGTAAAACGTATTATTCTTATGTCCATTTATTCTCCGGAAATGAAACGTTATAACCGGCAAGATTTCTGAAAATTCCTAAGACAAAATTAATGACAATTACTATCGTAAAAGCAAATTCTATTTGGTACACTATTGAAAATAAGCGAGAACAGCAGGAGGTGTATATGATGGCAAATGCAGCCACCGTTTATGAATGTGATGTGTGTGGCTATCTGTATGATCCCCAGGAAGGTGACCCGGAAAATGGTGTAGACCCTGGCACACCTTTCACGGAGCTTCCTTATGAATGGCTTTGTCCCATATGCGGAGCCGAACAAAGCGAATTTCATCCCGTGGAATAATGCCAACAACCCCTGGGAGCTAAATGCAACCAGGGGTTATCTTATTCTTTTACTTATTATTAATTAAGCTGTGGAGCTCGGCGGACTAATAAGGACATCCCGCCGGCTATTGCACAAAGAATTGCTGCTATCAAAAATGCACCGGTAAAGCTGGGCATTGAAGTTGCAATCATTGGTCCTGCAATGGCAGCCGAGCCATAAGCTACAAAAATTAATCCATAATTGGTTCCCACATTTTTAGTTCCATAATAATCGGCGGTAATGGAAGGGAATAAAGCTAGAAAACCACCAAAGCAAAATCCAATTAAAGAACATAATCCCAGGAAACTGCCATAATTCATAGTCAAGCTGCTCATAGCAAACATGGATGCTGCTGCCAGAATATACATTACCAGCAGTGAATTCATGCGTCCCAGTTTATCCGACAGTGTTCCCCAGATAATACGCCCGGCTGCATTGAAAATTGCCACCACTACTACCGCATTAGCCGCTGTGGCTGCATCCAACTGCACCAGATTGGTACCAATGTCCTTGGCTAATCCTATAACCATCAGACCAGCGGTACATCCAAACAGATACATGATCCATAGTACATAAAACTGAAACGTCTTTAACATTTCACCGGTGGAAAAATCAACTCCCTGTCCAGAAGCAGTTGCCGGAGGAGTCCAACCTTCCGGTGTATAACCTGCCGGTGGAACAACTAAAAATTGTGCACCAATAACTACTGCAACCAGATAAATGATTCCCAAAATGAAAAATGTCTGACTAACCCCATAAGACCCCAGAAAAGATAAAATAACCGGTTTAAACAATAATGCTCCGGCTCCAAAGCCAGCTACAGCGATACCACTTATCAGTCCACGCATATCCGGGAACCACTTTAAACAGGTTGCCAACGGGCAAACATAAGCAGTCCCTATACCTGCTCCACCGATTAAACCATAAAACAAATATAATTGCATAATGCTGGTGGCCTGACTGGATAACATTAATCCTACACCCAGCAGGATCCCCCCTGCAGTGGCCACCCAGCGGGGGCCAATTTTATCCTGAATCTTGCCGGCAATAATAGTAAAAATGGAAAAGACCATAATAGTAATGGAAAAGGTAAAGACTACGTCAGCTGCATTCCAGCCAAATTTCTCTATCAAGGGTTGGTTAAACAGACTCCATGCATAAACAGCGCCCAAACAGAGCTGAATCAGTACTGCCCCAAAAACAACAATCCAACGATTTTTGGTTTTTTCCTGGTTCAATAATATGCCCTCCTGTCCCCTATCATTATTTAATAACTTAATTGCAATCTCTTTTGCTGGCTAATCCCCCCTCGCCCTAAGAACCCTCCCACTATCTCTAAAATCACTCATATCTTTCAGGAGGTAACCGGCTAATAGCAGCATTGTTTCTACTGAACACGTATAATCAATATACTATACTGTCCATATATGCCACCTATTACCTGTATGGGTAAATTATATTCACCATTATTTGTGAAAATCCTGTTTATTTTGTGACATTTTTCTCTAAAATTAACTTAAATAGCATACCCTTAATTTTTATGACTTAACAAGCAATCATGAAGCAGTTATACTTATTAATATTATGATTTCGTATCTATAAGCGATGACTAATAATACTTAGGGGGGGCGGATAAATGGCCAGCGAACGAAATTTAATGTTCGATGTACTAAAAGGATTAGGTATCATATCTGTTATTTTCAGTCATGTTTACCGGGGAGGTACTGACCCGCTGGCTATATTCATAAGGGAAATTGCTATGTGGTGTGTACCTATGTTTTTTATGGTACAGGGTTATTTCATCACCAGTGCCGATAACTGGGCGCAATCTACCTGGAAAAAAATCAAAAAAACTTATGTACCCTATATTTACTGGGCAATTGCCTATGGAGTATTTTACTGGTACACCATTGGGAAAAAATTTACCGTAATGGATATTATATATGGTAAAACTGCTTTGCATCTGTACTATATGTTTTACTACATTGTCTTTGCCATTTTATGCCCGCTGTTATATCTGCTGCCCAAGACTTTACGACGTTATTTCCTTTACTTAATGATACTGAGTAATGTTGCAGTTACATTTATACTGGAAATTTCCAAAACTTATCATCTGCATATTATAACTTTCAGCGGACCTAACCCGCTTAAATGGTGGGGATTTATTGCTATAGGAATGCTGCTGGCTGAATACCCGCAAATCCGTGATTATATAGCCAAACACGCAAAAGCTTTCTTTTATGCTGCTATAGCTCTGGCCATAATTGGTCTGGTTGAACCATTTTTGAATAATACGGTTGGCTACCTGTTCAACAAAGTAGCCATATTCCCGCTAGCAATCGGAATTACCCTGGCTCTGGCCATCTATTACAGCGGAGAGAATCGTCCCGGTACAGAATTCTTATCTTTTGTAGGTAACCGAACATTGGG
>JAAYBS010000105.1 GCA_012718855.1 Syntrophomonadaceae bacterium | reverse complement strand
TTGGAGCTTTTCACCAACCGCGTCTGGTAGTAATTGATCCGGATACCCTGTCTACCCTTGAAGACAGGGAATATCGCAGCGGTCTGGGAGAAGTCGTAAAATACGCTATTGTATGTGATGAGCAGCTGTTTGAATATCTGGAAATCAATGCTGAAAGGCTGAGTCAGCGTGACTCCGTCTGTATAGCTGAAGTTATTTACCGCTGCTGTAAAATAAAAGCTGCCATAGTAGAACAGGATGAAACTGAGACCGGCCTGAGAGCAGTTCTTAATTTGGGCCATACTTTTGGACATGCCATTGAAAAATTAGGCGGCTATGAGTCCTGGCGTCATGGGGAGGCAGTAGCCATGGGAACCATGGCAGCAGCTTATCTGGCTCTGGATTATGGTTATATTATTGAACAGCAGTTGGAGAGAATAGTCAAGTTATATAAAAGTTTGAACATTGACTGCCTTATGCCGGCTTTTGCACCGGAAGATATATACAACAACATGTTAAATGACAAAAAAACACATCAGAACCGTCTGCGTCTAATTCTGCCGGCTAAATGGGGAGAATATGTAATGCTGGAAGCCCCGGACAAAGGGCGGGTATTACAGGCAATCTCCTCCGCTCAGGGAAATTGATGCAGGGTTGAATAGACGCAGATTACACAGACCCTTCGGTCGCAGATTTTCACTGATTTTTAATTGATTAAATATGAGTGAGATTAATTATGGTGAGGCAGGTTTTATTTAAGGGAGTTTTAAATAAATTTTATCCTGATTTTTTCTAATTGGACCTGACGGTTTTTAATAGTTAATAAGTTACAGGGGGTTATGGTTAAGGCAATCGCAGGGGGATAAAGGCGATTCTGGTCAACCTGCAAAACACAATAGGTAGAAAATTTATAGGATGGAACCAGTCTTACCAACTACAACCAACTGAAGACCGGACCCAAGCGACCCTAAGCATAAACCCCTGCAAAATAGGATTAATTACAACCTGATTATAGGTAAATCATTTAAATGTAGGTGGATTTTTATGAGGATCATTCTATAATTAGTTTACAATCATTTTTGTGAACAGGAGGAGAAATATATGAATATCCGTGAAGCTCTGGAAACGGCTATCAAGGCTGAGGCAAATGCCCGTCAGCGTTATTTGGATATGGCTGCTGCGGCTGAAGATCCCGAAAGCCGCCTGTTGTTTGAACAGTTGGCCAGGGAAGAAGAATCCCACGAAAAAAGGTTGGCTGAAAGGCTCAAAGCATTTAAATTAATGGACAGTATCTAGTGAATCCCACCAGAATATAAAATACTGGCTACCAGAATAACCGTAAAGAAGATTAATAATATCAAAGTAGTTGCTATTAATTGTTTCTTTACATGGTGTTCGCCCTGCAGGTATTCAGCCCACAGGTGGGTACAATATACAGTTCCACCGGCAAACAGCAGTACAAATATAAACTGAATTAAGGCGGGGATGTTTTCATAAGCAGCATGAGCCAGGTTTTTCCATAGGGAATGTCCGTAATAAGCCAGTACAATAAATTCAATCAACCCGGCAGCAAACTGAAAAGTCAGGCTTTGTTTCTGCATGGATGTATTCAATACCATTAATTCTTTAATTTGCTGCTGGGTTTCAATATTAGTTTTACTCATCATAATATCAACTTTTGAACGCACCACATCAATAGCTGCCTGATGATTTTCCCGTGACAGGCGCAGTTCATCAAGTGAAGCCTGAATCTCCTGAAGACGCTGTTCATAAGGCATCATTAGCTCATGCAATGCCTCCGGCTTAATATCAAGCACCGGTTCATTTAACATCATATTACGCAGTTTTTGTATGGCAGTGTTGAGCTTGTTATGCCCTTCTGCCAGCAAACTGTAATCACCTGACAGGATTCCATAGGCGCTTGATAATGCCTGAATCTGAGTTTCCAAATCTTCTGCCGCTTTTAATTTTCCCTGTTCCAAAACCAAATTGGAGTGCAGCACATTAGAGAGTCGATGATCAATTTCCATACGCTCCCTGTTAACGGTAACATTACGATCCCGCATCAGGGAAGACACCATCTGCAGGCGGATAAGACCGGATTCGATAACCGGCAGTTTTTGAGCCAGAAATTTTACATAGCGGGGGTTGTAAGTGGGCAGACCTGCCAGGTAAACGCGGGCATTTCCCATAAAACGGGTTAATCTGCCCTCGCGTAAACCTAAATCAAGCGGTTCACTGGTTGGAACAATCTGTTGATCTGCGTCCATCATATTTTCCCAGTCTTCACCAACTGCCAGCAGAATATTTGATCTTCCCAGTAAATCATCTGGATTAAATCCGGCATCTTGTTCATAATCCTTAATCTTATCAATACTCGCTTGCCAGTCATCGACTGATTGATGCAGCATGAGAATCATAATATTATCGGTTTTTAATTTATAAAAATAAGGCGGCGCTCCTGCACCGGAATTATCAATAATATATCCCCCATAATTTTGCCATCCGTCAGTTTCCAGTGTTTCACATAACTTTTGAATGCTACCTTCTTCATCTTCCAGATAAACCAGACAGGAAAACAGCCATTTATCTGCCATAACATATTCCTCCGGAAATTAATTAAAATTGAGAGTTTATACCTAGAAGATAACAGACTATATTACCAATGTCTATAACAGCTGAACGAGAGTATTTGCGAAGAAATAAAAGGGAAGATAGCCGACTATTTGCTAAAAAATGCAGGAGACCTATTAATTGTTGTCGAATAATTCCAACAAAGGATAAGTCATGAAATTTTTATTATATTTATGGGTCTGTATAAATGATTGGAGAAAACTTAAATATAGGCCGGATAAGGATTAAAGTAATAAAAAATTATATCCTTAAAGTCCCAAGTATGAATATTTTATAAAATTCGATTTATAAGACACAAACTAAATTTTAATAATCATTTAGAAAAATTTTCATTTAATTATGCAACTATTATCCAAAATGTGATAATATATTTCTGTAAATCCATAATATAGAATATGTTTTTGAGTTGGGACTATAGTCGCAATTTAGAATGTTTGTATTATTTAGACATTATTTTAATTAAGGTTTTATTATGAGGAGACTTTATTTTGGCAACGCAGCGAAAAATGTTGGGCGATATTTTGGTAGAAAACGGGTTAATTAGTGAAGAACAATTAACTCAGGCATTAGCTGACCAAAAAAATAGTAAGGAAAAATTAGGCAGGATTTTGGTTAGACGAGGCTATATTACGGATGATCAATTAATGGAAGTACTGGAATTCTCACTGGGAATCCCGCGGGTACAGATAAACCGTATGGAAATAAATCCGGAAACGGTAAAACTGTTGCCTACCAATATGCTTAGCAAGCATCATGTGTTGCCGCTGTCTGTAAATCAGGGGCGTATGACCTTGATTATGGCCGATCCGCTTAATTTCCAGGCCATTGATGATATACGCATTCTAACCGGAATGGATGTAGTGCCGGTTATGGCTTCAGAAAGAGAACTGGAGTCAGCTATTCAACAATTTACGGCTCTGCAGGTAGACAGTAAGATGGAAAAACTGCTGGGCGAACTCAGCCAATATAATTATGGGGTTACGGTGGAAACGGAAACCCCGGGAACGGAACTGGCTGATGACGCGCCGGTTATTCGAATGGTTAACTCCCTGTTAAAACAAGCGGTGCAGGGGGGGGCTTCGGATATACATATTGAACCGCTGGAGCACGATGTAAGGGTACGTTTTCGTATTGATGGCGAATTGTGGGAGGTCCTGTCTTTACCGAAAAAATCCTTTCCGGCTACCGTATCTCGAATCAAAATCATGGCCAACCTGGATATTTCTGAAAAGAGGATACCCCAGGATGGGCGTACCCGTTTAATAATTGACGGCCGGGAAATTGATTTTCGTATTTCCACGCTGCCCTCTATTCATGGAGAAAAAATAGTTTTACGCATACTGGACCGTACCAATGCCATATTGTCACTGGAGAAACTGGGGTTTAGCCCTACCAATGAACAAAGAATAAAGTCACTGATCAGAAGACCACATGGCATGGTTATTGTCACCGGACCTACCGGTTCAGGTAAAACTACTACTCTTTACAGCGTATTAACCGAATTGAACGAACCCAGTCGAAACATTATTACCCTGGAAGACCCAGTGGAATATAGCCTTATAGGTATTACACAGGTACAAATAAATAACAAAGCCGGACTTACTTTTCCCGCCGGTCTGCGTTCCATTTTGCGCCAGGACCCGGATATTATCATGGTGGGGGAAATGCGGGACGGAGAAACTGCCGGACTGGGGGTAAGAGCGGCTCTGACCGGACATTTGTTCTTTTCCACCCTGCATACCAACAGTGCAGCCGGCACAGTGGCCCGAATGGTAAATATGGGGATTGAAAACTATCTGTTATCCTCATCACTGGCAGGGGTAGTATCGCAACGATTAATTCGCCGCTTATGTAAAAATTGCTGCCAGCCTTATGAATTGGATGAGGATACTGCTGTTCAGCTTAATATGACCGACTATGTAGGGAAACAGTTTTATGCTCCGGTGGGATGCAATATGTGCCGCCAATCAGGTTATAGCGGTCGACTGGCCCTGCATGAAGTTCTGGTAGTAGGGCCGGAAATGCGCAAAGCCATTACTAATAAAAGCCAGTCAGAAGATGAACTGGAGGAAATAGCCGTCAGCGAAGGCATGATTACGATGAGCCGGGACGGTATACATAAAGCCTTTGAGGGTTTAACCTCTTTGCAGGAAGTAATGAAGGGGGTATTGTTGGGTGGGTAAGTTTGATCAGGTTTTAAAAGTTGTAGAACTGGCCCGAATGGGAGTAGAGCTTAGGGCTTCCGATATTCATCTGACTGTAGCGCGGCCGCCTACTTTTCGGGTGGACGGGACCTTGATAAGTTTGGATGGTTATCCCAACCTTATCCCTGACGATACTTATAAATTTGCGCGGGAATTAATACCGGACGAAAAAACCTTTAAACAAATAGAGGAACAGGGACATGCTGATTTCTCCCTGTCCCTGCCGGAAGTGGGACGGGTAAGGGTAAATATATATCTGCAAAGAGGTTCCTATGCCATAGCTATTCGTATAATTCCGATGAATATCCCTGAGATTGATTCACTGGGACTGCCGGATGTATGCAGGGAACTGCCGCTGAAGGGCAGCGGCTTGATTCTGGTTACCGGACCTACCGGCAGCGGAAAATCAACTTCCCTGGCAGCCATGATTAATTTAATTAATAAATCGGTAAAAGGCAACATCATAACGCTGGAAGACCCAATTGAATATATGCACAAACATGGAACCTGTATTATAAACCAACGGGAAATAGGCACTGATTGCCCCAGCTTCTCCCAGGGACTGCGGGCCGCCCTGCGCCAGGACCCGGATGTAATCCTGGTAGGAGAAATGCGCGACCTGGATACTATTTCCATTGCCATGACCGCCGCAGAAACCGGTCACCTGGTCATGGCTACCCTGCATGCGGCTACGGCCATACAAACCGTAGAGCGCGTAATTGATGTTTTTCCTCCTCATCAACAGGATCAGATCAGAATTCAGCTGGCCAATACTTTACTGGGGATTATTTCCCAGCAATTAATACCACGGGCTGACGGAAACGGGCGTGTATTAGCCTGCGAAGTACTGATGGCTAATTCAGCAGTGCGCAACCTGATTCGTGATAACAAAGCTTTTCAGCTTAATACTGTAATGCAGACCGGTGGTAATTTAGGCATGATAACCATGGAAAAATCCCTGAAATCATTTTTCGATCGTGGCCTGATAAGTGCTGAAGAAGTGAAAAAGCGTACTGTTAACCCTAATCAATAACTTCCAGGAGGAGAGAATATGATATTTTCCTACCGGGCTCTGGATGCTTCCGGCAAGATCGTAAAAGGTATTCTTGAAGCCGATAACCGTAATCTGGTTATCGAGTCGCTGTTGGGTCAGAACTATACCATTATGGAATTAAAAGAAGACAAGAACAAAGAAGCCGCCCAAAAAGCATCTGTAAACATAACCTTGTTTGAAAGTGTTAAAATTAATGACCTGAGCTTGTTTACACGCCAGTTATCTACCATGATTGGGGCGGGGTTACCTATTATCAGAAGTTTTGAGATTTTGGAGGAACAGACCAAAAACCCCATGCTACGCCGGGCAGTAGAAGATATTCGTACCAATCTGGAAGGTGGATTGTCCCTGCATGATAGTATGGCTCAGCATCCCAGGATTTTCTCCCCCATGTATGTCAGCATGGTAAAAGCCGGGGAAACAGGCGGTGCGTTGGATACCATATTAATGCGTCTGGCCGATACACTGGAACGGGACCGGGAGATAAACTCCAAGATCAAATCAGCTTCCATCTATCCTATTATGGTGCTTTCTCTGGCCTTGCTGGTAGTAATTTTTATTCTCACCTTTGTAATGCCGGTATTTGTTGAGCAATTTACCTCTTCGGGAACAGAACTACCGGGGTTTACACAATTTTTTATGAATATAAGCTACTTTATCCGCGATAATGCTCTGTGGTTGATAGTGGGAATTATATTGCTGGTCGTCACGCTGAAATGGATAGGTACCAAACCAAACGGCAGACTGTTTTTTGACCGGCTTTATCTCCATCTTCCCATTGTAGGAAAAGTGGTCAACCGGGTGGCGGTGTCTCGTTTTACACGCATCCTGGGAACTTTAATCAAATCCGGTGTTCCCATACTGGAAGCCCTGGAAGTATTAAAAGGGGTAGTCGGCAACCGCGTCATCAGTGATGCCATTGGAGAAGCCAAAGACAGTATCCGCGAAGGGCAGTCCATTGCTGCACCCATAGAGGCTACCGGAGTATTTGAACCGATGGTCACGCAGATGATTGCCATCGGAGAGGAAACCGGGGCCCTGGACGATATGCTGGAGAGAATGTCGGCCTTTTACGATAATGAAGTAACCTTTGCTATAGACGCCCTGTTAAAATCTTTGGAACCAATTATGATTATTTTTGTAGCGGTAATTATCGGGTCAATTATAGTGGCTACTTATCTGCCGGTATTTAATATTATCAGTACCATCAGTTAAAGAACAGTAACGCACCGCGTGCTGTAGATAAATGAGCTGTTGTTCTGTTGCCAGATATTCTTTGAAGGAGGGGATGTACAACCGGAAAGTATGAGTCCATTGAAAAAGCACCATAAATGTCATCCTGAGGAGCTGAATCTGATGAAGGATCTCTTTTGGAAGTCTGTAATATTAGACATTTCACCAACGAGACTCTTCGCTATTGCTCAGAGTGACACGCTGAGCTCACTTTTTCAGTG
>JAAYBS010000009.1 GCA_012718855.1 Syntrophomonadaceae bacterium | reverse complement strand
TTAAACTTATCCCCAGTATCAGAGCTATTCCTACCAGTAAAAAATACCCTGCGCCACCTATTTTCTTGTTCCTGCTGAACCTCTTAATTTTGTATTCACCTTCCTTTCCCAGGTTAATCCCTTTACCTAAAAATATTTGGTCAGGGTTATGGCAGCGCTCTCTGCCATAAACTATAATTTACTTCCGCCTTAACCCCTACATTCCAAGGTCTATTTCTGGTTTCTCACATAGGATAATTCACCATTATACTTTGGTACCATATACCGCTTAAAATGCGGTGCAAGTGTTGTTTTTTCCCAATCCATGGGAAAAAGCATATAAAGCTGCCTGCGTACGGTCGGTAAAATCCAGCTTCTCTAAAATTTGACTGACATGCTTTTTAACGGTATATTCCGTCACAAAAAGTGAGTCAGCTATATCCCGATTGGCCATGCCCTTGGCCAGATACTCCAGCACCTCTAATTCCCGGGGGGTAAGCTGTTCAATAGGATCATCATTATCGCTGAGCAGCATCTGAACTATAACCGGATCTATATAAGTTCTACCCTTATAAACCAGGCGGATGGCATTTATTATCTCTTCCGGCATAGCTTCTTTCAGAATATATCCCTCTATCTTTTCTGCCATAGCTCGCTTTATATCCGACCGGTCACAAAAAGAAGTCAGGATAATAAAGCGGCATCCATCAACCTTGTTTCTGATTCTTTTTATGATATCCAACCCGTATTCACCGGGAAGTCTAAGATCTACTATCACAATGTCAGGCTGAACGTTTTCCACCACTTTGATGCCCTCATCGCCACAACTGGCAGTGCCGACCAACTGCATATCTTCCTGATATTGTATGACTGACCCAATTCCCTGTAATACCAAGGGATGATCATCTATAATTACCAGTTTCATTATTAAACCGTCTCCTTTATCTGTTTTTCGTTTATATTTAATTTCGGTATAGTACACCTGATTACAGTACCCTTGCCCGGTTCACTAAAGGTCTGCAGCTCTCCATTAAAACAGGTCACCAACTGGTACATGTTCCAATTCCCTAAACCGCTATTACTGCCGCCCCCCTCAGCTTCCCATTTATAGCCACATCCATTATCATTTATTTGTAATATACATTGGTTGGGGTACATTGATAACTCAACCTTGATTGAATTACATTTCCCGTGTCTGATGGCGTTACTGCAGGCCTCCCTGACAATACGATACAGCCCTTTTCGTAAAGCCGGACTTAATGCCTCCTCACTCCCTTCAGCCTCCAAATCTACCTGAATATTATTTAACCGGCCCAGGTCATCCAGATAAGAAGCTAAATTATCAACAAAAATACTTTCCCCGCGCTTGTATGGACTTAATTCATATATAGAAGCTCTTAATTCTACTGAAGCCTGGTTGGCGGTTTTTCCCAACAGTTTTAGTTTTTGCTGTATTCTCTCATCCTGCAAACTTGCCTGCTCTTTCGAAATCATATCCAAAGCACATACCATACTAAATAAATACTGGGCTACTCCATCATGAATTTCATTGGCAATTCTGGATTGTTCCTCACTTACCAGAAGTCGTCCCCATAATTCATCGGTCTTTAATCTCTCCAGAATAATTCCGGCAATTCCCGCCAGAAATATCAGTGACTGCTTTTTTCCCTCATCCGGCTTTTTTAAGGCGGGAAACTGTAAACAGGCTAACAGGCCGAAGTATTCTCCATGGGCAATGATTGGAACTATTATTAATTGTTCATGGCCAATATTTTGTAGCATGACTTCCTCAAAAGGCTTTAATCTATACCAAATTGACATTAACTCCTTTTCCCAATTTATTTCATTAATACAGTCTTCCTGGTTTACAACCCGAAGAATACTGTGCTCATCCCGACCCTCCAGATCCTCTTTTAAAAAACAAGCTGCCGATGTATTACAAAGTTTACTTGAATAAGTGGCCAGAACATCAACCAGTTGGGTCTTATCCTCCCTGGTTGAAAAAGCTTCCAACGCCTGATATAAAGAAGAAATATGCTCCAGTGATTTTTCAGTGGTTTCATGGGCTATAGCCAGCCAGGTGTAAGCCTGGGCCAGATATTTGTTAAGTGAAGAAGCCAGGCTGGCCAGAGAAGTAGTAATAAGAAATACCAGCAAGATACTCTTATGTTGGTATATAAAAGAAAACAGGGAACCATCATAGCCTGGATAAATAGCATTGACCGTAATAGCTGTAGTCAGGAACAACACTACTGTGCCCCAGCAATACAAGGTAGGAAGATATACAACTGCAGCAATTATCGGGTTTAGAGCATACCAAATAAAGGGACTATCCAATCCGCCGGTTGGCAATATAAGAACAACTGCACCGCAAACTTCTAAAATAATAAGGCCAAGTAATAGAATAAAACTGTGGCTATCCTGGTCTTTATCGAGACTGGTTTCCAAAGACTGAGGCATCATCTTATGATAAAGAGTCTTAATATCCCAGCTATCATAAAGATTTTGCGCCAGAATGGTAGCAACCAGAGTAGTTAGAACCACCTGCAGTTTAACAATAACAGGAGAATAAGGCGGTGCTGCCAGATAAAATGTTGAAGTAATAATGAACAAAATACAACGAATGAAGAGTAGAAATCGGCGAATGTTATTAGCATGATCAATTTCAATTGCAGGTTTGAACTTGTTGCCACCATGCAAATATATGTCTAACTTATAAAATTCTTTCCATCTTTTTATTAGAGTGGAAATGCGTCCGCTTGTAAAGATTGACAAACATAACCCCCCTTAAACATCCGGCTTTACATAAACTGTAAATTATGTAAAGCCCACCCTTTATATTAATGCCTTTAAATCTAATCTTCTATTCACCGAAAGGATGAAATAAGGACTAGCACCCGGAAGTAAGAGGAGATAAAAAAAATCGAAAGCGGTAGAATATGGTAAGCAAGACGAGGAAACAATGTGAAAGTGGGGTTTATCATGTTGTTTTGAGAGGATTATCGTCAAAAATAAAGGAGGTAAAAAGAATATTCTTTTACTTCCTACTTGTGATAAGGTTCGCCTTTAATGATTTTAAAGGCCCGGTAGATTTGTTCGGTTAATACGAAAACGGCCATTTGATGGGGCAGGGTCATTTTTCCCATAGAGATTATTAAATCAGAACGCTGTTTTACCAAAGATGATAACCCATGGCTGCCACCAATGATCATATTTACACGTGGCCTGCCGCTATTATTCCAATCATTAATAAACCGGGCGAACTCTTCCGAGTTCATCATTTGTCCCTGGCTGTCAAAGGCAATCAACAATTCATCGGGATTAATCAAGGCCAGTATACGCTCCCCTTCCCGATCAATTACCTGTTCAAGCTCAGACTCTCCCGCCCGGGGATTGGTTTTTTCCTCCAGACCATCAACTAATTCTATTTTGCAATAACGCGTTAATCGTTTCAGATATTCAGCTATTCCCTCATTAAAGTATTTTTCTCTGATCCTGCCCACCGAAATAATTCGATATCTCATTTTGGATAGTATCCCCCTGAGGAAGTATATTTTATCAGTAATGTCTATACGTAAACCTGCATATATAAGTTTAGTATAAAAACCGCCTGGTTGTCATTCCGAATAGGATTGTTAAAGGGGTAAGGAATATCTATTACTCTGGTTGCTATCGTTCTGACCGAGTCACATCGGTTAATTAACTGATTATATGAAAATTGAAGAAATTTTCATAATATAAATTCAATTATTTCATTTCACAGCTTACAATTATTCTGAAAATGTGCTATTTTTTTATAAAGGGGGCTGATATGGCATGACTAAAAATAGTGATATGGTTAACTTTGCAGTTCGTCTGATTTTCAAAGACACTCGGGCCATTGATCTGGATAAAATGGCCGATACCACCAGAAGGTCAATGTTTGATCTTTTACGTATTCATGTTAAGAAAATTGAAATCAAACGCTATGGTCTGTTATTAACAGGAAAAGGCCCTATTCAGGAAATTTTAAGAGTAGGCGAAAATTTCTATGTGCTTACTAACGAAGGCGGATTGGAAATCGTAGTACATATCAATGATAGTCCAGTCTTTTATATGAAAGAGGGGCGGATTCATGATCTGATGAAGGAAAATGAAGATATTGTTATCCCCAAATTTGATGACGCCGAACCTGATGAGGGTGAATTCAACCGTCTTGGCATATAGAACACCATAACATCGCCATAGAAAATCCCCACCATAGCGGAGGGGATTTTTTAATTTGTTATATTATATAATTCCTATTTTAGTTTTGCTCCCAGGCTGGTCAGCTTGGTTTCAATATTTTCATAGCCTCTGAATATATGTCCGGCTTCCTCTATTTCCGTGCAGCCATCTGCCGCCAGAGCCGCCAATACCAAGGATGCACCGGCTCTCAGATCAGTAGCTCTTACCCTGGCACCGTGTAATCGGTTAACTCCCTCTACTACAGCAGTATGACCTTCCACCTTAATATTGGCACCCATGCGTTTCAACTCATCCACACTTTGAAAACGATTTTCAAATACATTTTCTACGATAACGCTGGAGCCCTCGGCCATACTTAGCAAAGCCATCATTTGTGACTGCATATCAGTAGGAAAACCTGGGTAAGGTAATGTCTTTATATCTACCGGCTTTACTCTTCCGGTTCCTCTGACGATTATTCCCCGGTCGTTCTCCTCTACAATTGTTCCAGTTTCCTGCAATTTGGCTACCACCGGATGCAAGTGCGTGGGAATTACATTCTCTACCAGGATTTCACCGCCGGAAATTGCCGCAGCAATCATATAAGTTCCGGCTTCAATCCGGTCAGGAATAATGGCATAACGGCCAGCCCGTAGTTCTTCTACCCCTTCAATTTTAATGATATCAGTACCTGCACCACGAATACGCGCTCCCATGGAATTGAGGAAATTGGCCAAATCAACTATTTCAGGTTCTTTGGCGGCATTTTCAATAACACTCTGACCCGGAGTCCGGGCAGCCATCATGATAATATTCTCCGTAGCCCCTACACTGGGGAAATCCAGATAAACCCTACTGCCACCAGGTTTTTTGGCATGGGCATAAATATAGCCATGCTCCAGTTTTACTTCAGCTCCCAAAGCCTGGACCCCTTTTATATGCAAATCCATTGGCCGGGAACCAATATCACATCCCCCGGGCAGAGAAACTACCGCCTCTCCCTGTCTGCCCAGCATGGCACCCAGCAATAAATTGGAGGCCCGTAGTCGTTTAGCCAGTTCATAGGAAGTTCTGGTTTTTAACTCTCCATCCGGTGGGCAGATTGATAAACTGCTATCATCCTGCCAGCGGGTCTTTACCCCAATATCATTTAAAATCTGCAACAGGTACTCCATGTCGCTGATACGGGGCACATTATCAAGAATAGTTTCACCGTCAGCCAGAATACTGGCCACAACTAAAACCAGGGCAGCATTCTTTGCCCCGCTGACTCGTACTTGCCCATTAAGAGGGGCCCCTCCCTCAATAATTAGTGTGTTTCTCAACCAATACACCTCTTTGTCTTAGCGGTTTTCCAGAAAATAATAAAAACCTTGTGCGAAATCACGATATTGCAAACCCAGTGCTTTGGATATTGATTTTTCCAGACTATATCCCTGACCCAGATAATTCATGGTAGTAAACAGGGCTTCCTCCCCATAATGGTTTACTATATACTCAACTACCTGCAAGGACTCCCAGTAAGCAACTGCCTGGTCGGTTTTATCAAACTGTTTGCCCAATACCGACAATTCATAATACATTAATTGCCCATCCTCAAAAGAGGGTTCAGCAAATTCAAAACCGGTAATCTTCTTCTCGTAATACTGTGCAATTCCTTCTGTCCACCAGCGATTATAATTGCCCCTGGTCGATTCGTCAACCAGCAGATGAACAAACTCATGCACCATGGGTCCCTCGCGAATAAATTCCTGTTTATCCTGCGGATCTGACATCCACTCTTCAGGAGATACAATGCGAATTGCCCCGGCCCAGTAGACTCCTAACGCCTTCTCGTTTTTATCCCAGCCAAAACTATTAGCCAGACTGGCGCTGTCCGGATATACTACTATAATAGTTTTATTCTGTGGTTCCAGGCTAAATTCCTGGCTTACATCGGAATAGGCTTCCTCGGCAACTTCAGTTATCATAGCCGAATAGCTGCTATCCAATCCGGTATATTTAATTATAAAATGGTCACTTTCCGTTTGACTGAATCCGGCCGTCTGCAGACTTATTCCCTGTCCAACTGCAGCCCGCAACAGTGTATTACTGTGACGTGAAATTACTAATACCAGCAACAGAACCAATATCAAAATCAAGCTGATATTTCTGGCCGAATCCGGCAATTTCATTCCCGGCATGGTTAATCTCTCCCCTCGGCCCCATTATACTATGGTATTGGCGGGGGAGGGGTCTGCAAATAGTGGTGCTATTCCTTTAAATACTCAGTAACAGTAATTCCTGCCATAGCACCATCACCTACAGCAGTAGATATCTGACGGGCATGTTTGGCCCGAATATCTCCGGCCGCAAAAATTCCGGGGACCAAAGTACACATCTTTTCATCAGTAATTATATAGCCGCCATCATCTGTATCCAGTAGTGAACTCAGAAAATCGGCTGCTGATACCAGACCAATACTTACAAACAAACCTTCCGTCTCCAGGATTTCTTCCTCACCGGTCAGAACATCCTTTAAACGCAAACGCTGCATCAAAGCATCGCCCTCTATGCCGATAATAATCTTATTCAGCTTCAATTCAATGTTGTCTTTGGCCAAAAGTTTATCCACCGCAGTTCGATTGGCACGGAACTCTTCACGACGGTGAATCAGATAAACCCGGGAAGCAATATCGGATAAAAACAAAGCTTCCTTTACTGCTGAATCACCACCGCCAACAACGGCTACCGGTACGGTGGAGAAAAAGGCGCCATCACAGGTAGCGCAATATGACACTCCCCGCCCCAGAAACTCCTGTTCACCTGCTACCTGCAGTTGACGGCGTTTAGCCCCCATAGCTACTATTACCGAACGGGTCATATATTCGCCGGCATCGGTTACTACTTTATGGCCTCCCGGTATTGCTTGTATGGTAGTTACTTCTTCCGTACGCAATTCTACGCCAAATCTTTCCGCCTGACGATAAAACAAATCAATTAATTCAGTTCCGGAAACACCAAAAGGAAATCCCGGATAATTATCAATCTGATCAATAATAGCCGTATTCCCCCCTAAAACGTTGGCTTCCAGGATCAGGGTTTTTAGTTTGGCTCTGCCGGTATAAATGGCCGCAGTTAGACCTGCCGGTCCACTGCCGATTATAATAACATCATACATGTATTACTCCTCCTGCCTTAAAAAATAAAGACCCTGACCCTAAGGCCAGGGTGATTAATTTTTTATCGTAAGTAGCTTAATGGGTTTACAAATGATCCTCCCGACAGCACTTCGAAATGAAGATGTGGTCCAGTGCTGCGTCCGGTGGAACCAACTGCTCCGATAACGGTACCGGCAGATACGGTTTGCCCCTTGGAGACATTAATACTAGAACAATGGGCATAACGTGTAACCAGACCATTACCATGATCTATAATAATGAAATTGCCATAACCACCCTGATAACCGGTAAAAGTTACATATCCGGCATCAGCCACGCGGATGGGAGTCCCGCTGCGGGGAGCAATGTCTATGCCTGAGTGACCGGAACGAAAATAATTAGTAACCGGGCCATAACAGGGCCAGTCAAGTGAACCGGAACCACCGCTACGCGATGCTACATTGGCTACCTTGGAGCCTTTTATCATTACGCGGGCAACGGCTTCTTTGATAATTGTTTCTTCCTTAATATCTTTTTTCTCTACTACTCCGTTACACTTGGTTGCTATGTATAGTACCTTTTTCTCCCCATTACTGCCGGCTTCCTTTACCCGTACCGTAGTAGCCGAATTTTTGTCTACAATAACTTTGGTTTCGTAGGGGATAGTTTCAATTCGTTCCCCTTCAACCTTGGCTACTACCGTTATATACGGTTTGCTGGTAACCAGAATCAACTCCTGATCCAGGGAAAGATCCTCGCTTTTTAAATTATTGGCCCGAACAATATCATCAACATACATATCATGACGACGGGCTATCAACCACAGCGAGTCACCTTCCTTGACTATGTATTTCTGGGGATTATCAGTACCGGTAATTATTTTTTCATATGCACCATCTACTGAAGACACCTTGCTGGCATTAACCTTTTGTTCCTTAATCGTAACCTTTTCATCAAAAGCTACTGACAGCAGCTTTTCTCCTTCTTCAACCTGCCCAAAATCCTTCTTTAATTTCGCCAGCAACTTTTTAGCCTCGGTAGAAGTATTTACATAAGCAACTGTTTTGCCATTAACAACTACAGCGGCTGCCATGGTTTTAAAGTTTAAAGCTTCAGTTAACTCCGCTTTCATTTTGGTTTCTGCAACCAAATCCTGTCTGTGGGCAAATACGCGATTATATTCAACTTTATTGGTAAGTTCCAGCTTCTGTTGGCATTTCTGCTGTTGCTCACTTTTTATATCGGCCAGAATCTTTTCAGCCTGGTCCTGACTCTTGATAGTAAATTTCTTTTCTGAATCAACATAAACTGCATAAGCTGGGGTTCGAATAACTGTTGCCCATAACAGGAAACCGGATAAAACGAATATAAGTCCGATAATTACTGGCATACGCCAGTTTTTTTGCAAAAACAAATAATTCATAATTAACTCTCCATATAAATATAAAGTTTATTAGACCACAAATTCTTTCTATTTGTTCCACTATTTATCCTTCTTTTCTACAAAGTTTTTCTGCAGGAAAATCATGTAACTGCTTACTGATTTCCAGATAAATGGCGGATTCTACGCGTTTACGGTGCATTTGGCAGGCAATTTCCGCTGGTTGTTCAATCGATTGATTAGTAAAATAATTATTGGCGTGACAACCTCCACCACAATAAAAACGAGCCCAGCATTTTCTGCATTCTTCCTTATTCAGTAAAGTGTTTTTTCCTAATCGTGTCCTTATGTCGCTATCCAACTCCCGGTTTACGTTCCCCATTAGAAAATCTTTCTCCCCGACAAACTGATGACAGGGATAAATATCTCCTTCGGGGGTTACCACCAGATACTCCACGCCGGCGCCACAGCCGGTATGACGTTTGGCCAGACAGGGACCACGCTGCAAATCCAGATCATAATGGAAAAAATGCACATCCTGCCCGGCTTTATAATAATCCAGCAGTAAATCAGCCAGCTTTTCATACTCAGCTAATACTGCCGGTAAATCTTCCTCTCTTATAGCATATTCACTTGTGGTTCCAATTGCTGGTTCCAAAGAGAAATTTTTCAGACCCAATTCGGTGAAATGACGGATATCGTTGGTGAAATCGAGGTTTTGACGTGTAAAAGTCCCACGCACATAATAACTTCTGGGTTCTTTGGCTACCATAGCCTGAATATGAGGAACAATCTTTTCATAGCTG
>JAAYBS010000104.1 GCA_012718855.1 Syntrophomonadaceae bacterium | reverse complement strand
CCGGGAGGTTTGCTGGTTATGTCATAGGCTACCCGGTTTATACCCGGTACTTCGTTTACTATACGACGCGCCATATGCTCCAGCATATCCCAGGGTAAGCGGGCTATTTCTGCAGTCATGGCATCATCACTGATAACCGCCCGAATAATAATTGGATGAGCATAAGTACGGGCATCTCCCATTACTCCAACACTGCGTACCGGCGGCAATACGGCAAATGCCTGCCATATTTCCTTATTCAGACCGGCTTTTTCTATTTCTTCACGCACTATAGCATCTGCTTCGCGCAAAGCTTCCAGTTTCTCGCGGGTTACTTCTTCCAGTACCCTTACCCCCAAACCTGGTCCGGGAAAGGGCTGACGCCAGAGAATCTCCGCCGGAATAGCCAGTTTCTCGCCAATAATACGAACTTCATCCTTAAAAAGCAGTCGTAAAGGCTCTAACAGTTCAAAGTCCATATCCTCGGGCAAACCGCCTACATTATGATGGCTTTTTATGGTTTGGGCTGTGCTGGTTCCACTCTCAATAATATCAGGATAAATAGTTCCCTGAACCAGATAATCAATCTCTCCCAGGCGGGATTTTTCTTCTTCAAAAACGCGAATAAATTCTTCACCAATAATTTTGCGTTTGCGTTCCGGATCAGTAACCCCGGCTAATTTAGCCAGGAATCGATCCTGAGCGTCAACCGCAATCAGGTTCATACCCATGTTTTCTTTAAAGGTGGTTATTACCTGTTGCGACTCGTTTTTACGCATCAGGCCATTATCTACATATACGCAAACCAACTGGTCACCTACTGCCCGATGTACCAGCGTAGCGGCAACCGAAGAATCAACTCCGCCGCTCAGAGCACACAAAACTTTTTTGTCGCCAACTTTCTGACGGATTTCAGCAATACTTTCGGTAATCAAATCTGATAAGTCCCAGTCACCGGAACAACCGCATACTTTAAAAAGGAAATTCCTCAGAATTTCATTCCCAAAATGGGTATGTTTTACTTCGGGATGAAATTGAACCCCGTAAAAATGGCGATTAGTATCTGCCATGGCTGCATAAGGGCAGTTATCTGTCCGAGCGGTAACCTGAAAACCAGGTGGTAATTGCTTTATAGAGTCACCATGACTCATCCACACCTGCATTTCCGGTTCCAGTTCCTGAAAAAGTAGATCATCGGCTGTGACCTTTAGAATGGAGCGTCCATACTCGCGTAACTGGCTGGAATTTACGTCTCCCCCCAGTTGATGAGCCATAAGCTGCATACCGTAACAGATACCCAATACCGGAATACCCAGTGAAAAAATTCCCGGATCAGAGGCTGGGGCATCTTTTTCATGTACGCTGGCCGGACCTCCGGTAAAAATAATCCCCCGGGGGTTTATGTCCTTGATTTTTTCCAAACTAATATTGTAGGGAACCATTTCACTATATACGGAAAGTTCTCTTATACGGCGGGCAATTAACTGATTGTATTGTCCGCCAAAATCCAATACCAGAACTCGTTCTTTTGCCATTGTTTTGCACCTCTACTTCTTATATACTGATGGTTTTAATATGCAAACCGCCGGATAATGGCGGTAATTTTCCCGGTAGTCCAATCCATAACCGACTATAAATTCGTCCGGTATCGTAAATCCAATATATTCCGGATAAATTTCTGCCTTTCGTCGGGATATTTTATCCAACAGGGCACATATTTTTATACTGCTTGTACCCCGCTGCTGTAAAATATCAACTATATATTTCAGAGTAAGGCCGGTATCAATAATATCTTCAACTATGAGTACATCTTTATCACGGATGGAATAATCCAAATCCTTTACAATACGTACATCACCGGAAGAAACCGTTGAATCTCCATAGCTGGATACATCCATGAAATCCAATTCCAGAGGAATATCGATTTCCCTGACCAGATCGGCCATAAATACAAAGGCACCTTTTAGAATTCCTAATACCAATAAATCTTTACCCTGATAATCTGCACTGATTCTTTTGCCTAATTCCCGGACCTTGTCCTTGATTAGATCCTGGTCATATAAAATCTCTACTTCGTTTAGATTCAACCGGTATCCCTCCCTTATAGAAAGGATTATAACAATAAAATATGTTAAGGTGCAATTGACCCGGCTAACAATATATAATCAGAAAATTCAACAGGAAGGCAGAGCCCCCGGCAAACTGCCTTCCTGAAATATCCTCAGAATTATTTACTTAAATCAGGTGAGGAAATAATTATACTGTCATTAATATCTTTAAAATCCACCTTAATTGTCAGTCTGGTAGTTGTAACTGCACGGTTAGTCGCTTTAAGAACTGCTTTTCTAATCAGATCCTGCTGATAGTCAATCCATATCTGACATTCAAAATCCTGCCACATGGTAGTCAGCCAATTACTGGCTAACATTGGACGACAGGTTACAATCAGATAATCCGTCCCATCCAGCACTTCAAAACCGACTTTTTGTACATCGGAAACCGTTTCATATTGCAGATTGGATAAAGGCTTTAATTCTGAAATCAATAGCTCTTCAGAATTGGTTTTGCCTGTATCTATTATCAGCCATTTGTTAGAAAACTGGTCAAAGTTGTAGATGGTACGGTCGATAAAATAAATATCAACAGGTGTATTTACCATCTCCCCCTTTATATGGGTATTGCTACCCTGTTTTTCACCACTTACTTTACTTATCACCTCCTTACGACCATCAACACTGAATTCTGAGGTCAAAGAATATCTATAATTTTTGACCGCAGCCATGTTTTTAAGCGACTCACTAAGTTCCACCTGGGGTTCCAATTTGCTTCTGGTATAATATTCACGTATCATATTGGCGGAAAATGCCAGACCTACTGCCAATAGACTAATGATAACCAGAATTGATATAGCTATTTTTTTAATAATTATCCCTCCTGCCTCCAGTAATTTGATGGAGGTACTATATTGTATTAGAAGGGTTTATAACATATTCCCCCAGTTCTATAGAATAATCTTCCACGGACAAGATTAGCTGCTTTTATTTGAACTACTTTACGCCCCAAATACATTCTGTTATAATTTGCACGGTAATATAAGGCAAAAGGAGGCTTATCTTATATAATGTTTAAAAATTATGAAGAAGTCATGGATTTTTGCAGAGCTAAAGAAATAAAGATGATTGACTTCAAAGTAATTGATCTGACCGGCAGGTGGCGTCATCTGAGTATTCCTATTGCCAGGTTTACCCCCGATACCCTCAGATATGGTATTGGTTTTGATGGTTCCAACTATGGATTTGCTCCGGTAGAAAACAGTGATATGGTATTTATACCGGATATAACCACTACAGTCTACGAACCGTTTACTGAAGTGCCTACATTAAGCATGATTTGTGATGTCTTTGTTATTGCCCAACCGGAAAATTATCATTTTGATCAGTATCCCCGTAATATTGCCAGAAGGGCAGAGGATTTCCTCAGAAATTCAGGTGTTGCTGATGAAATAAGGGTTGGCCCTGAATATGAGTTTCATGTGTTTGACCATATAAGTTATGAATGCCTGCCTCATCGTATGGCAGTGGAAATTGATGCTGAACAGGCCCACTGGAACAGTGGTGAAAGCCAATATCATAATCAGGGTTATAAAATCCCGGTTAAAGGCGGTTATCATATAGCTCCACCGCAGGATGTTCTATATGACCTGCGGGCGCGTATGTGTGTTTTATTAGAGTCCAATAATATTCCGGTCAAATATCATCATCATGAAGTAGGCGGACCGGGGCAGATTGAAATCGAAGTGGAATTTGGAACTTTGTGCGATATGGCTGACAAGACCATGCTGGCCAAATATTTAATTAAAAACCTGGCTTTCCAGGAAGGCAAAACCGTAACCTTCATGCCCAAACCATTGTATGGAGAGGCCGGAAATGGCATGCATATCCATATGCACCTGTTTAAAAACGGGGAACCGCTTTTCTACGATGAAAACGGTTATTCCTGTTTGAGTAAAGAAGCTTTATTCTTTATAGGTGGATTATTGAAACATGCCTCAGCTGTTCTGGCTTTCACCAGCCCCAGTACCAATTCCTATAAACGTCTGGTACCCGGATACGAGGCTCCGGTAAATGTATGTTTTGCAACCGCCAACCGCAGCGCAGTTATTCGTGTACCTGCTTATGCCAAATCGCCATACCAGAAACGGTTTGAGTTCCGTTCGGCTGATGCCACCTGTAACCCTTACCTGGCTTTTGCTGCTATATTAATGGCCGGAATTGATGGCATTGTCAATCGGATTGACCCGGTTGCCGAAGGCTTTGGTCCTTATGATGTCAATTTATATAATCTGCCTCCTGAAGAACAATCTAAAATAAAATCTTTACCCCGAAATTTGGATGAAGCCCTGGATGCTCTGGAAAAAGATCATGACTTTTTACTGGCCGGCGGCGTTTTTCCGCAGCGTTTAATTGATATATGGATTGAAAACAAACGCAAAGAAGCCCGCAAAATTAATGATCAGCCTCATCCGCTGGAATTTGAATTGTATTACGACCTTTAATTACTTGCAAAATTAACAGCTTATAGAAAGCCTGCCGGCCGGTAAAGTCAGCAGGCTTTTATTTTGCCGATTTCAGATTTACATAAAAGCTGCCTGCT
>JAAYBS010000103.1 GCA_012718855.1 Syntrophomonadaceae bacterium | reverse complement strand
TATGATGCTGAGTTGCTTCCAGACGGTTCCATGCTGGTTACCGAACATATTACCGTTACTTTTCATGGCTCCTATAAGGGTTATTTTATATCCATTCCCCAGGGTACTACCCCACTCAGTGAAATACTGGTTTCTGAAAACGGTACGCCTTATCAGTTTAATCCCGGTACTGAATACGGACCTCCAGGCACCTACCTGATAAAACAAAACGGCAATGAGGTTACCATTGATTGGAGCATTGATGCGACTGATATACAGCGTACCTTCGATGTCAGTTACCGGGTCAATAATCTGGTAATGGTTCATAATGATGTAGCCGAGTTTTACCGGAAATTTGTTGGAGAAAAAAATCAGCAAAGCATCGGGGAAGTTACCGTCCGGATACTTTTGCCGGCCGGGGCAGAAAATTATCAGCCGGGCAGTGATATACGCATCTGGGGTCATGGCCCCCTGCACGGGGAAGTAAATTTTGCCGGCCCCCGTGAAGTAGTGTGGCAGATTACCGATATGCCCGCCAATGAGTTCCTCGAGGGACGTATGACCATGCCGGTACAGCTTTTCCCCGCTGTCCCTGCTGAAGTGAAAACTGCTCAAAATGCTTTACCGGCCATTCTTGCTGAGGAAGGTCAATGGGCTGATAAAGCTAACCGGGAGCGTACCATGGCACGTCTGCAAATTCTATTTGCCATATTGGTCTTACTGGGTACCTTAATTGCTTTATATATATTATGGCGTATGTATGGCAAAGAATTTAAACCCGAGTTTCAAGGAGATTATTACCGCGATCTGCCGGCTGATTATTCACCAGCCGAGATGTCGGTTTTATGGAACTGGGGAGAAGTGAAGACCCATGATATTACTGCTACCCTTATGGACATGGCCAGGCGCGGATATATAACCATTGAACAACAGCTATTTGAGCAAAAACGGCTACTGGGAAGCAAAGATGTTACTACCTATTTATTAACTCTGCAAAAAGAGCAGTACCAAAAAGACAGAAAAAATTTGCGTCCTCATGAACGTAAACTAATCGATTATTTGTTTACAACTATTTCCGAGGATAACTCCACCTTGTATTTATACGACATTGAACAATTTTCCAAAAAACGCAGCCGGGAATTTTATTATAACTTATGGGTGCCCTGGAAAGATGGTCTATTCGCCAAAGGAGAATCCAACCAATGGTTCGAGAAAACAGATTCCAAAACCCGTTGGATAGTAGCCGGAACCGGGGTGCTGTTTTTTATCATTAGTGTACTTTTGATTAATAAGGAAATAGTAATCCCCGGGGTTAGTTTTCTGGTCAGCGCCTTTTTAATTTCCATCGTTCCGCAAATTTTTCAACGTCGTTCCCAACCTGCCAACGAGGATTTAACCAAATGGCAGGCGTTTCGCAAGTTTTTGCTGCATTTCTCCGATATGCAACGGCATGAAATCCCCAGTCTGATTATCTGGGAGCATTACCTGGTCTATGCAGTAAGTCTGGGGGTAGCCAAAGAAGTTATGAAACAACTGGAAGTTGTTTTCCCCAACCTGGAAGATAATAATTACCGTTTCGGACAGCACTGGTACTATGGTGCAGCTGGATTTGGCATGGCCGGTTTCAGCAATCACTTTGACAACATAGGCGAAAGTCTGCAACGATCAATTCAGGTAGCCGAAAAAACCGTACGGGCAGCTGAAAGCAAATCATCATCCGGGTCCGGAGGCGGCGGCGGATTTTCCGGCGGCGGGGGCGGAGGTTCCGGCGGCGGAAGTTATGGTGGCCGTTAATCTTAAAAAAGCACACTTCATGTGTGCTTTTTTCTGCCCATATATGACTGCCTGTGTTAACATTATATGGTAGAAAGAAAGATAAAAAGGGGATGGTAGCAATTAATCATAACATGACAAAAAGCTTGATGCTGCTGTTTACTTACGCAGCCATTCTGCTGCTGATTGTGCTCAATTTTACCTCGATTATTAACGGCCTGGGGGTGTTTATTTCCTTTTTTACGCCATTTTTTATTGGTATCGTCATTGCTTTTATTTTAAATGAGCCTACTATGTTCTTTGATAAATTTTTAGCTGACAAGGTTTTTAAAAAGAACCGTAACACGTTGACCAGAGCACTGGCTATTCTTATGGCCCATATAATAGTCATTTTGCTGTTATTTCTGTTGGTCATGTTCATTATCCCGCCATTAATTGAGAATATCCGTACGTTTGCCAGCAATGCCGGTGCATACCTGAGTAATACTCAGGCTTGGATTAATCAGCTCATGAGTCATTTCCGGCTGGAAAGTATTGATCTATCGGAATTAACTGACAAAGCTTTTGGAGCACTGGATA
This sequence comes from Syntrophomonadaceae bacterium, assembly GCA_012718855.1. GTDB lineage: Bacteria > Bacillota > Syntrophomonadia > Syntrophomonadales > Syntrophomonadaceae > JAAYBS01. The sequence continues at coordinate 1,095 of JAAYBS010000103.1, read as the reverse complement.
GTATCTCTGCCAATATGGTGGGTCTTTTATCACAGATAATTATTATCACTACCAGCGTCATCAGCTTTATTGTCACCATGTTTATTGCTATTATTTTCTCCATATTCCTTTTGGCCGGTAAAGAAACTATTCTGCATAATTGTGACCGGATATTCAAAGCTTATCTGCCGGATAAAATTTATCAAACGGCTGCTTATGTGAACCGGATTACGATTGAAACTTTTAATCGCTATATTTATGGACAGTTAACCGAGGCTTTTATTCTGGGTATATTATGTTTTACCGGTATGATGATTTTCGGTTTTCACTACCCATTAATGATCAGTACCTTGATCGGGGTTACCGCTCTGGTACCTTTAATCGGTGCGCTTATTGGCGGATTTATTTCTTCTTTGCTGTTGTTGATGATTTCCCCCATGGAAGCGATCTGGTTCTTAGTCTTCCTGATCATATTGCAACAATTTGAAGGCAATGTGATTTATCCGCGGGTGGTGGGAAGTAGTTTGGGAATGCCGGGAATCTGGGTGCTGTTATCTGCAATTATCGGTGGAGGCGTAGCCGGACCGCTTGGCATTTTGTTGGGCGTGCCTATAGGCACCATTCTCTATATCTTATTAAGAAATGCTGTTCAGCAAAAGGAATCCATAGCGGATACTGAGCAGGTTTAGCCAGGTTTTACGGGGATGCTGCCGTGGATTTAAGACTGGCTGCACCCCCTTTGTTTATCAGTCATTATTCACTTTTCCCCTCTTCACGGGCCAGGTACTCGCGGATTATCATTCTAACCAATGCACTTCTGGATATTTGCTGCTCTCTGGCCAGTTTTTTTATTGCTTCCACCTGTGCAAGTGTAAGGTAAAAAGTCGCGTGTTCAAATTTATCGGTAGCCATTTTAACCTCCTCCCCGCAGGTCGCAAGTACTGGAGCCATATTTCCTCTTTGTGGATAGTATATGAAAGTTTCAGCAGTTCGGTTACATTCAACTTATAAAATACCCAGCTCTGACTCCAGCAAATCAATCTGGTGGCGCATGGCTTTACGGCCGGCGCGAATAGCAGGCTCTACCTGGGAAAGGTCATCCAGTTTGATAGCCGG
>JAAYBS010000102.1 GCA_012718855.1 Syntrophomonadaceae bacterium | reverse complement strand
GGGTGGTTCTAAAGCCTGAATCAATGGTTTCATTGCGCGAATCTATATTTTAATCACGAGTGGTTTCTTTCCGTGAACTGATGGTTTTAAGAAGCGTACAGGTGTCCTTTGTGGCGTGTAATATTCATAATGCCTATGGATTCAGCATCAACCCGGTCAGGGAACAAGCCTTGCTGGCAAATTTACCGGTAATCGCCAAGTCCGTAAAAAAGGACATTCAGGATTTTTTTCAGCAAATAGATCAAATCATTCTGCAATAAAACTGGCAAACTTTTATTTATTAGACCGGTGAAGGTAAATTAAGCCCGGTGATATCCTCCCGGGGGGCTATTCGGCAGAACAGGCGCAGAAAATTAAATAGTAGCAGTTATCGCTTTGAATCGTTGTGCAACGATAAAGAAATTATCGCTTCAAAATGCAACGATAAATGTAACGATAAAGCTATTGTTGCAACAAGGTGATGTTTATGGTAAAATCTTACTATAAATGTTATGGAGTTGTGTTTATGAAATCTAAAGAAAAATATAACCTGGAATTCAAAGCGGAAGTCGCCAAAACTTTTCTGAAGACTGTTAGTGCATATGCTAACTATAATGATGGAGAAATAATGTTTGGTGTTTTTGATAATGGGGATTTGGCAGGTATAGATGATGCAAAATTTGATTCTTTACGGATTGAAAATATGATAAATGATTCTATAGTTCCAGGTCCTGATTTTGAAATAAAAGTCAGGGAAGTAGAGGGCAAGACGATTATTGTGTTAGGGGTCAAAAAAGGTAAAGATACACCCTATTATTACCAGGGAAAGGCTTATAAAAGATCTGATACTTCCACAGTAGAGGTGGATAGATTTGAACTGCGAAGATTAGCTATAGAAGGGATAAATATGGATTATGAGGAGAAAAAAGCATCTGCTCAAAGTTTAAGTTTTACCATATTAGAATCCTGGCTTAAAGAAACGGCTGGTATAGAAAAAATAAACTTGGATATTTTAAAGACCTTAAATTTATTTAACAAAGATGGATATTACAATATCGCTGGTGAGTTATTGGCGGATGAAAATGATATAGCTTTTTCGGGAATTGATATAGTAAAATTTGGAAGGGACATTAATAAAATTTTATATAGGGAAACCATTAGCAATAAATCTTTATTAGCACAATATGACAGAGCGGTAGAGGTTTTTGAACAATACTATCAATATGAAGAGATTGAAGGGTATAACAGAGTAAAAAAAGAATTGATTCCTAAAGAAGCCTTTAGGGAATCTCTGGCTAATGCAATAGTCCATAGAGTTTGGGATACTAATTCGTTTATTCAAATAGCAATGTATGAGGACAGAATCGAAATAAAATCTCCCGGGGGGTTGCCAAAGGGGATTTCAGAAGAAGAATATTTATATGGGAATATTTCAGTGTTAAGAAACCCTATAATTGCAGGGGTTTTCTATAGATTAAAAATTATAGAAATGTTCGGAACCGGGATAGCGAGAGTAAATGAGGAATATACCCATAGTATATCTAAACCGGGTTTTTATATAAGTGAAAATAGAATTAGGCTGGTATTGCCGGTTACCGAAACTGGCAGATTGGATTTGTCTCCAGATGAATTGCTTATCTATGGTTTATTAAAAGAAGACATAGAGCTTTCAAGGGGGGAGATAGATTTAAAATCCGGATTTGAAAAGTCAAAAACCCTTAGAGTTATAAATAGTCTTGTTGATAAGAATATTATACAAAAACTAGGCAAGGGTGTTGGTACAACTTATAAGTTAAAATAAACCACGGGTAACCATGGGTAACCAAGGGGGTAACCAAGGGGACGGTTCTCCTGGTTACATTCAGAGTTGACGAACCAGGAGAACCGTCCCCCTGGTTATCTGGACGGGGAGGAGCATTGGAGACAGTTGTGGATGGGCAGACCGGTTTGTTTTTTGAACACCAGGATGAAAAGTCATTGAGATTGGCTTTGGAGAGGTTTATAGAGTATGAAGGCAGGTTTAATCGGGCCAGTATTCGTCAGCAAGCGGAAGCGTTCAGTGTAGACAGGTTTTTGCGGGAGTTTGGTTTGGCAGTACAAAAATTTTATGAGGAGTTTCAGGCGCGGCAGGGGATACTTCGCCACTGCTCAAGATAAAACTATATCATTAGCACTATAGTTAACCCGGGAGGAGATAGAATGTCAAGAAACAAACGAACTGCGGGTAAAAAGAGAGAGCCCAAAGTAGCTGTACAACCATTGGCAAATGGGCAAACATGGCTGCAAAGCTATCTGCCGGTTGTTTCGCTGTTTCTGGTTTGTGTACTGTTGTTTTACCCGCCTTATTTTCAGGGACTTTTCTTTAAACAGCAGATGTTTGCCACGCATATTTTTACCGGGATAACCATGATACTGGTAATGCTGATGATGTGGATAAAAAAAGAATGGGCGTTTATCAAAAACCCTTTAGATTGGGCAATGCTGGCCTTTGCCCTGGCATATTTGATGGCGATGGTCGGGGCTTTACATCCGGGAGATGCTTATTACGGGTTTTTAACGGCTTTGAATTGTTTTGCGGTTTACTGGATAGTCAGCCGGGTTATTCAGGATTTTCGTGATATGGAAACCATTGCCCGCGTGTTGCTGGCTTCAGCTGTTGGAGTGGCGGTAATAGGAATACTGGCTGCACTTGGGTTATCGGATTATCGTGATGCTTTTAACGGACAGGTTATTGCTTCTACCTTGCAGTATACTAATGCGACCGGGGCTTATCTAGCAGCAGCTACGCTAATTGCAGCCGGATTGTGGACGCGGGAGAAAAACCTGCTTATACAACTGATTTATTTATTGTCAGGGTTTATTATGTGCCTGGCAGTATTGGGGACTATATCCAAGGGTGCCTGGCTTATAGTTTTGCTGGGGGCTTTGTTATTACTGGCGGGCATGCCGGGGATAGCGAAGCTGAAAGCCCTCTATGGACTGGGGTTATCAGTAGTTGCTGCTCAGATGGTTTTTACAAAGTTTTATCCAGCGGTGGTAAATGGAACAGACGGAGCAGCCTGGTATCTGTTAATCGGCCTGGGAGTTGCAGCAGTCGGTGTTGCTGTTTGGTGGCTGATTGAATACTTGTATGAAAAGAAGGGTGCAGTTATAACCGGATTGTTGATAGTTGTACTGCTTTGCATACCGGTATGGATTTCAGGCAGCAGTTTTACTGTTGATGAAAACTTGGTCAAAGAAGCAGCGGGGTTATTTGATACGCAAGACAGCAGCTTTGTATCCCGTTCTGATTTTAACCGCTGGGGTCTGGAAATAGTGAAGGATTATCCGGTCAATGGTACCGGAGCGGGTGGTTGGAACGCTCTTTATCATCAGTATCAGGACTATCTGGTTTTTACCACCAATCCGCATAACCAGTTTCTACAGGTGTGGGTTGAAACCGGAACCATAGGTTTTATTGCCTGGATGTCAATTCTGGTGATCTTTGTTTATTATCTGTGGGTAGTGCGAAGAACCTGCGAGCGCAGTGAGTGGATTTTACTGTGGGGACTAGGCAGTGCTGCCTTGGCGTTGATAGCTCATTCATTAATTGATTTTGATTTTTGCATACCGGCACTGGTTATATTTACATGGGCAATTATTGCGGTTATCAGTGCGGCATATAATAAGGAAAAGCCTGCAGGGAGCAAAATTTCTGTGGCAACACAAATTACGGGAATGGTCATAGTGTTCCTTACTGCGATTATCTTACTGGTTACCGGATTCATATGTTGGAGCGGATACAGTCATGCTGCTCAGGGTATGCGTGCCATGCAGCAGATGGCAACGGCCTCTTCCCAGGAAGAAAACAATCGGATATATTTGCAAGCAGTTAACAGTTTTACGCGGGCGGTATCTCTGGATTCACACAGTGCCAATTACCGGGCTGAACTGGCTTATTTAAATGCGATTAAATACAGGGTATGGGAAAAAAACCAGCCGGGCAGTGGACAGGAGCTGTTAGCTGATATTTCGGTTTTGATGAAAGCGGCCAATCGTTTACAGCCTTATGATATTAAGATTAATAATCGACTCGTGCTGGCGGCCAGTCAGTTAAACAATCCGGAAGTAACCCGACAGCTAGCAGAACAAGTGCTGCAGGCAAATCCATATGACCACAATGCCTATACCCTGATGGCGGATATATTGTGGCAGGGAATGAATGCTTCCTTGAAAGCCGGTAATGATGAGAAGGCCGGAGAATATGCCCGGGAGCTGTTAAAGGTTCAGGAACAAATCGAACGCCAGCAGCAGAAGGTAAACCCGGAACGCCCGCAGCCGGCTATTATGTCCGGACTGGATCAACCCACCCGCGACAAGATTCGGGCCGCCGAAGAATATTTGGTTGATAAGTAGCGCAACCCCGTAGCCGACCCCGTAGCGGAAACTTTCAGTTTCCGCGGCAGCAGAAGCGGCGGAGGCTAAAAGCCTCCGCTACAAGGGAATACGCGGCGGCAGCAGAAGTGGAAAGCCTCCGCTACCACTGAAGGCAGTGAATGGATTATAATAATACATAATGATTATCAATTTATATTTGACTGGGGTTTAATTGGGAGAGTTGATAAAAATGATTCAAAAAATTAACCGCAACCGGGTGTTTTACATTTATATAATAGTAACCTTGCTAACCCTGATTGTCATATATGCGCAGGCTGCACAACAGAATAAGGGTTATTGGGAGGATTATCTTGCTTCTGAGGAAGTGGTCAAGCTGTTGGCAAATAACGAGAATCAGCAGGCGGGTGTTATCCTGAAGGAATTATTGCCCCGGCATCCGGAATCATATCAGATTAACTGGTACAATGCCATTTATCTGGCCAATACCGGGAACCACCAGGAAGCGCAGGATTATTATAAACAGGCCTTGGTGCTTATGCCTGAATTAATTAACAATAATGTTTTCCTGTGGCGTTATGGCGAAAACCTGTACCATCTGGGGCAGGTGGAACTGGCGATGACATATTTGCAGCAATGCAGTAATATCACTACTGATCCTGAGATTAAAAATGAAGTAGATCAATTGTTAATTAAAATACAAAGCGGGGAATGAGAAAAGCTACTATGGCTAAAAAAAGAAAAAATAAATCAAATGAAATCGATAAAGGGAAAAACGATCTGATTTCCCCTGATATTTACCCGGTCGATACATATATACAATATAGTTTCCTGCTGGCCTTGTTCTTAATACCATTGGCGGTAAGATTAAAGCTGGGCATTTTCATCTCACCCTTTATCAGTATCGGAACTATCAGCACCGGGATGCAGGCTTCTTTTTTCAGTTATTATAAATGGATAATACTGATTATTCTTACTATTATTATTACCAGCCTGTTTGTTTATAAAATGCTGAAGCATAAATATCTTATCCGGGCTAGTTATGTTAACCTGCCGATAGTAGTATTAGTGATTATTATTTTGTTATCTACTTTATTAGCTGATTACAAAATGGTAGCTCTGACCGGGTATTATGATCAACATAATGGAGTTATTACTTTTCTCTGTTGCTTCATATTAATGATAATTGCCGCCAACACTCCTTTTACTGAGAAATTTGGCCGCAGACTGACCCTGGTTCTGGGGGCAGTAACGCTACTAATGGCGTCTTTAAGTTTAGTTAATTATTTGGGAATTAATTTAACTCAGAACAACACGGTCAGAATTCTGCTGGCAGGCAGGGAGCATGCTGAATACGCTCACGGCTTTCTATCTTCCACGCTGGGCAACCAGAATTATTCATCCGGTTTGGCAGCAGCCTTGTTCTGTTATTTTGCCGCAATGCTTATCTGGGGAAGAAAGCTGATACATCCGGTATTCACATTATTATTTGCAGTTGCTGCTCTCAGCCTTCTGCTGACCTCCCTATCTTCATCAGGAATAGTTGCCGCATTTATTGGTGTTATCGGACTGGTTTTAATAGCTGGTTATGATTTCGGTATAAAAAAACTTCTTTTGATAATATCAGCAACCATGGTAGCCGGTGTGCTGCTTTTTCTCAGCTTTGCGTACCTTAATCCTCAGTTATCGGGCGAAGTTCACTTTTGGAAACAGTATATATCAATTAATCAGCCTGCCGGTGGGGAGTCGGCAGAAAAATCGCCGGTCAACCTTTTGCAGCAGACGGACTGGTTGGCAGCTGGAAGTGGACGTGGCTATATATGGGCCAATACGATTGAACTTATTGCAGATAAACCCCTGTTGGGGCATGGTGCTAATACCTTAGCTTATTATTTCCCCCATAATAATCCTGAGAAAAACCAAAATTTTATGGCCTCCAGGACTATTGTTGATAAACCTCACAATGCCTGCCTGGGTTTTGCATTTGATTTTGGTATTATTGCACTATTATTCCTGTTGTATTTATTCTGCAGCCATTTATTTCACAACGGGAGACAGATCATCTTATTCCGTAGTCTTCACGAACCGGAAAGGGTTTATCAAATAGCTATGCTGGGATTTTTATTAGCCTACTGGATACAGGGGTTATTTAATGACTTTGTTATTGGTTCAGCTCCTTTGCATTGGATATTGCTGGGTTTAGCGATATCAATATATCATTCCCGCACTGAAAAAAATCTCATATCAACCGACTGGCCTACAAAAAATAAAATATCCTCAATAAAATTTCTACAAGTGGGAACAAAATCCACATATACCGCGTCATAAAGACTAGCCTTAGTTATCTGGTAAAGGCAGACTGATGGCTGGTCTTAAATTTATGCCTTTACTGATCATCTGAAATCCAATACCTATTAGGCGAAAGGGGGAAAACAGTACTTAATTTTAGATGTTGACTTAATGTCGATTACCTGAAAAGTCCAATAGGAAATTATTTAATTATTTTTAAGGAGGAAAAAGAATGCTAAAGCATAATAAGACAATTGCTATAGTGATGGCGTTTGTATTCTGCATGAGCTTCCTGGCTCCTGCGTTTATAGCACCAGCCGTAGCACAGGCAGCTTCAACTGCCACAGTTGTTAAGACTAGTAACCTGGCTCAGGTTGATTACTCAGCTATTGCAGGTCAGGATGATGTAGGGGTTATAAAAGTAACGATTTCAGATTTTGATTTTCTGACTACTCCTACCGCAGGTAATCCTTGGATTGCTACCGTGACTTTCCCCACCAAACTGGCGGAAGATAATCCTGCTGTAGACGTTGCTGGTGACGGTCGCGCTAATGCAGTGTTAGGCGCTGGAGCAGAAAGAATTTGGATTTCTTATCCTTCCGGTGACAATGCATTGGCAGCTGGCGATGTTGTTTTAGAGGGTGTCCCTGCACCAGGTACTGGTGGAGCTGTTCAGGTTGCAGCTTATGGAACCTTTGATCTTAAAGTTACTGGTCTTACTGATCCCTCAGAGGATGGAGTATTCTACATTCACTTTGCAGACTTTGACTGCACCAACTTTGGTGGCGACATCATTGCCAACTTTAAAGCTGGCAGCAAAGTATTTACAGATGCATTTGGACTTAAACTGGGGACTGTAAACGCTGCTTTTAAAACCAGCACAGTTGCCAAGAGTGTTCGTGCTATCACTTCCAGTGGTGGAACCCTAGACAATATTACAATCATGGATATCGTTGCCGGTAGTATCGGTAGCGAAGCTACTGATATCAAATTGGAAATGGTAAGCAAGGGCTTTGAATTTGAAGGTGCAAATCCTGCTGCCGGTTATCAGAAGTTTGATAACAGTGCTGGTGCTGTAACTGTAACTGATGATGAGATTACTTATGTAGTTCCCGCAGCAGCTGCAAACGGACAGACCAAGGGTGTTGTTGGCTTAAGCGGAATCGAAATTTCAGTGGATGAAAAAGTTGCCCGTGTTGGTCAAGACATTAAGGTAAGAGTCAGCGGAGCTGGCATTACTGAAGAAACAATTGTTGTCGGTAAATATGTTGACTATCTAGTTAATATTACCCTTGATAAAGCAACCGAACTGATTGCTGGTCGTGACGGCGAAAATGAAGGCCAGGTACTGGGTACCTTCTTCATCGAAGAAGTAGCTCCCGGAACCTTGGTTGGAAATCGCAGCATTCTGTTAGAACTGCCTGCAGGTCTGGCATGGAACGACAGTTGGGAAGACTTTGGAGCAGATAACTATGAAGTTGTAAACAATAGCTCCATTGCTATCGATGCTATTAGTATGATTGACAGCCGTACCCTGAAACTGGAAGTAGAACGTACCAGCGCTAATTCTGAAGAAGGTGCCAAGATTCTGTTTAAGAATCTGACCGTTGATGTATCTCCTTCTTTTGCTGGTGCTGTAGACCTTAAGATTTCCGGTAAAGCTGGTGCTGAAGGCGTCGTAGCCGGAATTTCCACAGTTATTCCGATGATTAAGATGGAAGCAACAACTCCTGATGTAATGCTGGGTGTTAAAGAGCAGAAAGTATCTGATGTAATTATTACCGAAGCTAAAGCAGATGCTCTGGTTGACAGAGATGCCTGGATTTCTATTCTGCAAGTATTAGCTGCTGAATTAGATCAAGAAGAGGGAATCTTCGCAACTAGCGATACTGCTCTCAAGTTCTATCTGGACGAAGGATTCCGGTTCTCTAAAGTTCCTAAGGTAGAAGTTTTAGAAGGCGACATTGTTCTCGAATTGGATGATGTTAAAATCACTACCCCCAGAAGTGGTCAGAATATGCTGATTATCCCAATCCGGGCTGGTAGTTACAATACTCCTGCCAAGATCAAGATTAGCGACATTTATGTAACTGCTGATCGTAATGCTCCTACCGGTAAGATAGCTTTATATGCTGCAGAAACTGGCGCTGATTTGGTAAATGGTGAATTCCTGAGCGATTATGCCAATGCTTTCAATGATACCAACCGTTTCCGCTTGGATCGTGCTGCTGAAGTTTATATCGCTAACAATGCTACTGAACCTCCGGTAGAAAATGTTCCGGCTGGAACTGCTACCTTTGTAATTGACTCCAATATCTACACTGTAAATGGTGTAACCAGAGTTATGGACTGTGCTCCGTATATCAAGAACGGACGTACTTTCGTACCTTATCGTTACCTGGCTTATGCTCTGGGTGTAGCAGAAGCTGACGTAGTATGGGATGCCGCTGCTAAGACTGTTACCGTAACCAAGGGTGACACTGTTGTAGTAGCAACCATCGGCAGCACTACGCTGACCGTTAATGGTGCAGCCAAGACTATGGATGTAGCTCCTGAACTGGTTAACGATCGTACCATGTTACCGGCTCGTCATCTGGCTGAAGCACTGGGTGCAACAGTAGGTTGGGATCCGGCAACCCGTACCGTAGTTATCGAAAACTAATAATATTTCACCGACCGGACCCCTCAGGGGGTCCGGTATTTTTATCTTTATAAAAATTGAATTGACGATGGATATAAGAAATCTATATAATAAATGCAAAGACTGACTGGCGAGTCGGAACCTGGAGGGTTTACAATGATGGGGCGTTATACATATTTGAAACTAACGATGATCCTGATGATATTCTTGGTTGTTGCGGTTATTCCGCATTCTGTGTGCATGGCAGATGAAGAGATTAAATATGAAACCATAGAAGAAATAAAATTAAGACCCATGCCGGAAGCCTTACGGCATGAAACAGAGCCAAAGCCGGATTTAACTGGCCGGGAAATCCTAAGTCTGGAAGAAGCTATGGATATAGCTTACCGGTATAATCCCAGTTTACGCAAGGTAGCTCTGGAGCTGGACCGGGCTGAAGTTTTGCGTGACCTGGCAGCACAATCTATAACTTTGCTGCCAACCGAAGATATTTTGGTAACTCCAAGCGGAAAAGCCATGATTAATAATTTTGAACAAGCTGATATTAATTGGAAAGCCAAGAAAAAGGTTTCCGAGTCAGAGAAGCAGCGTATAGAAAAGGAAGTTATCAATGCTTATGCAGAAGCTATAAAGAGTGCTAATCAGATAGAGATAGCACGTCGTCAGCTTAAGGATATCAAGGAGCAAAATCGTGTCCATCAGGTTGCCACGGTTTATGGAGTAATGTCAAATATGGATCTCAATAGTTCAAAAATTGGAGTAGAGCAGGTGGAAGAAGGTTTAAAAGCTGCTGAGTCAGCTCACGAAATGGCAATGTCATCGTTGCGCAATCTCCTGAATCAGGGCCCGAATTGGAATCCAGTGTTGACCAGCCAACCAATAGCCGACTCTTTTACCAGACCGGAGATATGGCTTTCCCTTAGTCGGGCACAAAATCAGTCGATTATGATGCTGCAGGCGGAGTCGCTTTATGAGATTGAGCAGCGAAAAATTTTCTGGGGATTAGGCCCTACTGAGGATGATCCTTATATGGACAGTATTAATTTGGTTTTGAGAGAATTGGATGTAGAGCAGGCCCGGAGGGATACGCGTTCTACTGTAGAAAGTCTGTATCATAATATAGATGTTGTGGAGAAACGGATTGCCCTGGCAGAAACCATTTTAAAACAGAAGGAGCAGGATTTTCAACTAGCGAAGTTAAGATATGAGTTAGGTATTATCCCCTACCGCAGCTTGAATCCGACAGAGACCAGTATGGCATCAGCTCAATTAGCTGTTGATAAGGCTAAGCTGGAACTAGTCAATCTTCGTGCTGATTTGGTTATATTGCGGGCGGGATTTGGTTATCTGATTGGAGAACAGGTTTATTCGAACCTGGATTGGTATGACCCGGGACAGTATAAGACTGTTGATAGGGAAGATTAAATAGTAGATGCATCAGTGCCGAGCTACTCCAATAAAATAATGACGTCAAAAAAAGCGACTCTCAAAAGCATGAGTCGCTTTACTTTACAGGGTTAAGTACATTAAGAATTTTATTAATCCCGGTATTGGGGTTATATTATGGTTGCTTATTGGAACCTTGTTGAACTATTCCAAAGGATAAGCCTGCTAAAGCCCAAAAAATTACCGCACTTCCTACTACAGAGTCATTAAAAAACCATTGAGTCAAATAAGCTATAAGAAAGACTAAAACAGCAGACAGGAATAAATTGTATTTTCCCATGTTACTTATTATAGTTGCTTTACCCGTTTTAATAAGTATCAAACTCAGGAGAAGGACAAGCAGAGCCAAGGCGGGAAAGCCAAAGCTATAGGCAAAAAACAGGTAATAGTTATGAGGTTTATCTACCCCTACATTATAGGATATAAGGTGGGTGCGTTTTAGTGGTTCATATTGGGGAAAGTAATAAAGCAAAGTATCAGCACCATATCCTAGCAATGGTTTTTGTATAGATAGTTTTAGTGTCTCTGACCATATATAGAGTCTTCCACTTCCCGGGGCCCGTCCTGATGGAGGAAGTTCCAAAGGTCCTAGTTGCTCTGAGATTTTGGCTGTTTGGGATGAATAAGTCAACATATTCGGTAATTCCTTAAATGGTGCAGTTATAGCCTGGTTAACTACAGGACTATTTAAGGTAAAAATAGTTATTAAAATTATTGCACTTACAATAGTTATGGTGGAAATGATTATGGATTTTCGATCAAGATGCATTAAGAAAAGTATCACGATTATCGGTGATGTAACTACCAGAGCCAGCAGGCCGCTCGAGGAGTAAGCAAACAGTAAAATACCAATGCTGATTAAACTAAGCAAACCATATAATAGTTTTCTTGACCAGTCCTTATTTAACAGACTGAATACCATAAAATAGCAGGTTAACGCTGAAAATAGACCACTTACAAAGTTTGGATTTCCAATAGTTGATGATAGGGGGCCGTTTATTTCTATTTGCATTTCAGTTCTTAGTTTATAAGGAATCAATAGAGATTTTACAATAGTATTTTGAAATATATCTATTCCATAATGATTAAAAAAAGCCAGCGAAAAATTAATTAGAACTATAGATGCCAGCACAATGTTTAATTTTTCTATAAATTTGTTAGGTAATGTAATTTGTGACGCTATAAAAAATATAAATAGACAGCTCAGTGTTACCATAGTTCCTTCCCGGAAATCAAAATTACCTAGTAAAGATATAGTTTTATAATCGGCAGTAAGTAAAGATAATAAGATTAACAGGCTTAGGATAAGCAAAATTGGATTTATCCGTGAGGCAGGTAATTTATAACCAGTGCGCCATAATTTGTAGAAAAAAATCCCCAGCATAAATAAAGCAATAGTTATTAGTATTATTGCTTTATAGTAGGTTGTTTCAGGTTTAAATCCGCTGCTGACTCCGGCATTAAGAGTCGGAACCAGGAAATATGTAACTTTAAGGCGTAAAAAAAGAGGAACAATAAGTATGGTAAGTAATAGAAACCATGATAGGGTATTATCGACTCCATGGTTTTCCAATAGTATTTGTTTGGATTGTTTTTTTTTCTTTCCCATTCTAATCCTCCATCGACATAGGGAGTTTTGCAATTAACTGGTTTATTTTATCTATTAACTCAGGATCATTTGCAAACTTAAGACTTTGTTTTAGATACAAACGCGATTGGTCCACTTCACCAATGTAATATAAATATTGTCCGAACTCATAAAGAAAATATTGATCAAGTAGAAATGGCGAACGTGCGTCCTGGGCTTTCTTCATATATTTGACTGCCTGTGGGTATTCTTTGAGATTGGCGTAGCAAAAAGCGGTATAATAATAGATTTCTCCACTATCCCTGAAATCTGGATCAAGGGAATTAAAAACTTCTATGGCTTTCTGGTTTTGACCAGCGTTCATCAGCTGAACTCCATATTGATATTTTTTAAAATTGGCTTCTATCTTACGATCTTGATTATATCCTAATATTGCTGATATAAGTATACCGATTGTTAAAACTGTAATTAAAACAATGAATATCTTATTTCGTTGAGTAGAGTTTATATTTAGATTCATAATAACTTAACACCTCAAGCAAGAATTCATCAGTTTGATTTTAACATATATGATTAACGAGCAGGAATCTTTACCGGAATGCATAAGATAATAAATAATGTTTTTCAATGTAAAGGAGAGGAAAATAGTGTTTACAAAAAAGGTTTTAGTATTTTTGGTAATTGGATTATTTATTTTAATCGGGACGGATTTATATGCAGAACAGCCGATTCGGTTGCTGGTTAATGGTAACGAAATTTTCAGTGATCCGCAACCAACTATTATAAATGACCGGGTTATGGTACCGCTACGTTGGATAAGTGAAGCTCTGGATGCCGAGGTTATATGGGATGAAACCAGCAGAACAGTAGCAGTAACTAGTAAACCGGAACCACATTTTGTTAGAATCAATGGGCAACTCACCACCTGGCCATATTGGATTAAAGATGGCCTCGTTTATATGGAATACCGTAATGCTATTCAACTGGTAAGGGAGGGATATAAGCATCCTGAACATCAGGTGGTATATTTCCCTAGTGATGGTTCCTTATATGTTAATACGCGTAAAATTCCTCTGGCTATGCATAAAGAGGGGGAGTACAATCTCGTTAACATAAGCTATTTAATTGATATGGGAGTTGTAAAATTCGATTGGGATTCCCAGTCAGCTAATTTTGTATCAATAGTTCAATAACCGAGGGTTAGCAGAGCAGTCAGTCCCGCGCTGTTTTTTCTTATGTCATCCGAGCGGTAGCGAAGCATCTCGGATCTGCAACCAACTTTACCAAAGCTAGACTCTTCGCTGCGCTCAGAGTGACATAAACAGTAAAAGCCTCCGCTGCTGTAGCCAGCCACGGGGACGGTTCCATCGTCTTCCCTTCGGTCCTCCGCTTCGCTACGGAGACGCTCGAACCGTCCCCATGGCCAACTCCCTCACTCTTACCCCCCAACCCCTTATGCCTAACTTCTTACCCCAATCCCCATTGACTAGGTTCTCAACTTAACGATATAATTCAACTATGACCGACTCGTCGGTCGGGAGCGGAGAAATGACGGGGAACTCTAGTTTACAGGGTATCCCCTATTATCAGAGAGAATATTTGATTGGGAGGGACACAGGTGGAGAGAAAGTTTGGCAGGTGGTTTATTCTGCTGGCAGTTTTACTGCTGCTGGTGGTAACCTTAACCGGGTGTGACAAGACCGAGAAGGTGGAGAAGGAGACG
>JAAYBS010000101.1 GCA_012718855.1 Syntrophomonadaceae bacterium | reverse complement strand
TAAAATGGTAAAACGCCCGGCTGAATTCATGGTAAATGCCTCACTAAATGCCAATAGCGACATGCAAGGCTTCCTGGAATTTGTACCCAATGGAGAAAAAGCTCAATTTAGCAGTCTGATGGAGCTGATGACTCTAATGCAGGCAAAAATTACGCAGTATGGTTTTCCTCAGTCTACAACAACTATACGGAGCTGGGATGAAAAAACTGAACCTGGAAACGAGGAAGCTAGATATGCAAACCGATGGAAATCAAGATAATCAACTAAATAAAGCAAACTTTTTAATTCAAATCCAGTATCGTCAAAACAGTAGTTGGCAAGGCCGGATTGTTTGGCTGGATACTAAAAAGTCACTGATATTCAGAAGTTTTTTGGAATTAGCCCTGTTGATGCAGGAAGCGTTGCAACAAGACAACAAGTTCGACTCTCTGGATAAATGGGAGTTACATCGAGACGTTCTTTAAAAGCAAGCTATGTTATTTTAAGGAGGTGATTAAAGACAACAAAGTTATTTGGTTATTAAAATCTGATTCCGTTATGTTAAGGCAGAAATCCGAGAAAGCCAAACCAGCCAAACTCGGAAATTTGATCCAATACGAATGTATTAGGTTAGAGGTTATAGGAGGAGTGGTAATATGAATTTTAAAATCAGAAACAGTAACAGCAAGATAATAGCCGTATTAATAGCTGTACTGTTTTTGTTCAGCCTTTTTCCGGGCTATGGTGTGGCTGAAGAAAACCAACAATCACCAAGTTTACTTACGGAAATGTTGAGCCCACCGGCAGGTGATAGTGAAACTCCTGGCAATCAGGGAGGAAATCAGGAAGGAACTACTAATACTCCTGGTGACTCAGATGTAGATCCACAGGAAGATCCAGAAGCCCTGGACAATACTATTGGGGGCGATGTTCCTCCATATGGAGATCCACAAGAAATCGGTGATAATCCGCAGGATAATCTCCCTCACGTTGAACTTGAAGCAGAAAACCCGGATCATCTAAACGGACCGGAGGAAATACTTGCGCCGATTATTCAGTATCCAACAACAATCTCAAGCAAAATCTTCAAAAAATCTGTACGATCTTCTGATGTTGAATTATTAAATCGTGCTGCTACCAATGAACTTGAGCCTGGTCAAGTCGAGTTGAGTAAATTAGCGACCCCTGTGACAGGTACCGACAACCAATGGCAGGTTACACTGACTATTAACGGTAAAGATATGGTGCAAACATCCAGTGCGGATATTGTTCTGCTTATTGACCGGTCTGCCAGTATGAGTGGCGCTAGGATGACCAATGCGAAAGCAGCTGCAACTTATTTTGTTAACGAACTGCTTAAAGAAGGCAATATCAGCAGGCGTATAGCCATAGTCTCATTTTCCAGCAATGTAAGCATTGATTCCGGTAACAATGCCAATCAGGCATTTAAGGGTGCTAGTGAGAAACAAACGCTTTTAAACGCGATAAATGGATTAAATGCAAATGATGGCACTTTTACACAGGCAGGTTTAAAACAGGCGCAAGCACTCTTGGATGCAAGTACAGCTACGAACAAATTCATTGTGCTATTGAGCGATGGGGAGCCGACCTATAGCTATGAAATAAATACTCCGGATAATTATCTTGAGTATTGGAAAACTGAAACCAAATATTTGTTATTTATTCCCTATAAAGTTGATCTATATAAAACTAATGAGTCAGTTCCCGAGAATGCATATGTTAATAACACTGTAGGAAGTGGCAATAGCGGATATTATAACTATAATGGTAATAACTACTACAGTCACGGCAACAGCGCTATTTCACAGTCTAAGTTTGCCAAAGCAAAGGCACATACGATATATACCATTGCTCTGGAAGCGGGCACTGAGGGTGACCGGGTATTAAATGGCATTGCTAGCCCTGGTAAAGCCTACACTGGCTCATTAACTGCGCTTGACGACATGTTCGGGCAAATAGCAAGCGACATTATCAAATATGCAGCAAACGATGTAACGGTAATAGATCCCATGGCTGATAAATTCTCAATCCCGGGTATTACAGCTGCCAACTATAAAGAAAAAATAACTGTGAACCAGGGCACAATCAGTTGGGATAATGATACTGAAACGATTACTTGGACTATTCCATATATTGCTGAAAGCAAACCTGCAACCATGACTTATATAGTTGAAATTGATGATGGAATAGCTTCAGGTGAATATCCTACCAATAAAGAAACAACGATGAGTTACACTGATGTCAACGGTAATCATAATTCAAAAGATTTCCCCATACCCCAGGTTCAGATTACAGATACTGAATTAGCCTATACGGTAAAATACTTTGTAGATAGTGAAGTGCAGACCGAGTGGCAAGAGAGTGGTACTGTTTTAGCAAGCAATCCTCAGTTGGCATCAGTACCCAATAAAACCCCGGCCGGTTACATGCTGGATACAATAAATTCAACAGCATTACCGTTTACAGTAACATTAGCTAATAATGTAATTAATGTTTATTATGTAAAAGACAGCTCCCAGTGGAACACGGTTACCTTCATAGCTGGAGCCAATGGAACCCTAACCGGAACCACAAGCTTCACAAACATCCTGGACGGAACTGCCTGGGCTGATGCGGTAACCGTACCTACCCCGGTAGCTGACACCGGATACAAATTTGACAGCTGGAGTGCAGACTTCCCGAGTAATGTAACTGAAAGCGCCACCTATACCGCCAACTTCGTCAAAGACGACAGCCAGTGGTATAC
>JAAYBS010000100.1 GCA_012718855.1 Syntrophomonadaceae bacterium | reverse complement strand
GGTTATATCAGTTGATATAATTATCATAGCTACCGTATGGTCATTTTCTTTTAATGGGCCAATACGGTGCATAAAGGTACAGGGTTTACCTTCTACCAATATATCAAATTCACCCTGCCAATTTTGACCATTAATAATTCGTTGGTTAATTTCCTCTATAAGAGCTTGATTACCGGAAAAAACTTTACTTAAAACATTAATAATATTATATTGTTTGGAGTCAGTCAGATTACAGATTAATTTGGCACGCTCATTCAAATAATTAATCTTGCCGGTGACAATATCAACTACGATAACACTTTCTTCAATATTTTCCAGCACAAAGGCCTGATATTGATTTTCGTATTCTTTATCAGGTTTGCCGGAAAATGTATACTTTAATTTACTTAAATAATTATCAGCTTGATTAGGTTTCAAAATTATTTCCCCCTTTCAAACCAGAAACAAATAAGGACAAAATAATGTTACTTTTACCCTACACTATTTAAACAGCGAAATATGTCCACTTGTGAAGCCTTCAGTAAAAATATTTCCATAAAAAAAGCACAAAAAATGGAGAGTTAAAATGGTTTTGGAGGAAAATTGAGGTTTAGAGTAAGAAGTATAATAAAATTTCGTAATAATTTAATATATAATGGTCAAAGAAGCGGTTCTTTCCATTACTATTTTAGCTATTTAAACAATTATTTAAAACAGGAGGATAAACTGTGAAATACATACAAAAGGTTACCATGATATTAATTACCGGATTGCTATTAACCCTGATTATCATACCAATTCAATCCGCAATGGCAGCAGACCCCATCAGGATTTTTATTGATAATAAGGAAGTAGCTGCCGAGGTACAGCCTATGATAGTCAATGACCGGACCATGGTACCTTTGCGGGTTATAAGTGAAAATCTGGGTATGACGGTGGATTGGGATGGGGATACCCGTTCAGTTTTAATTACTTCACCGGGGAATTTTATCCCGGGAGAATACATTGATAATTCCTTATCTGACGGGGCTAATATTTCGATATTTATAGACGGGGTTTACATCGAATCGGAGGTAAAACCTTTTATAAAAAATGATCGTACCATGGTACCGCTAAGAGTTATAAGCGAAGGTTTAGGTATGGAAGTAAACTGGGACGGAAAAGAACGCCTGGTCTCCATTAACTCACCGATACCGGTTTTACCATCCCGGCATGAAAATGTTCCGCTGCCTATGCCAGTCCCGGAGCCTATGCCTGCTCCAGAACCCGTTAAAGATTTACCGGAAGAAATATCTACGGACAGCCAATTACTATACAGCCTGGCTTCCTATAAGACTAATTTAAAGCTTAAGGATGGTTCGGTTATTAATTCCGTAGATTTGTTAAACCGGCGTCCATCTGATTTTAGTTCTGAACAGTTGAGTGTGTTTAGAACTTATTTGTCTCAGTTAAGCAAGTATGAACCACTTATAAGATTACCGGATGGCAGCATGGTCAACACTGCGGATGTAACCATTATGGGTGAGGCTTATTTGACAGCTGAACAGTTAACCCGCTGGATAAAAAAAGAAACTCCTCGCTTGATGGATAAGGCAGCAAGCAACGGTAGGGAGTTTCAGCCGATTCCCGATTTGGCTGATTTATATATAAAAATTGGTGCTGAGTATGGAGTCAGGGGAGATATTGCCTATTGTCAGGCGGCCAAGGAAACTGGTTACTGGCAGTTTACCGGTTCCGTACAACCGGATCAAAATAATTACTGTGGGCTATGGGCAACCGGCAACCCGTTGACCGGACAGGAGTCTTTAAACGGAGCCGATTCAAGATATCTGTACTTTGAAGCTGGCCGGCACGGTGCGACTTTTATTTCTCCGGAGGCCGGGGTCGAGGCTCATATTCAACATCTTTTTGCTTATGCTAATCGTGAGAATCTACCAGCGGGAAAAAACTTATTGGATCCTCGATATGCGCTTGTAAAAAGAGGTTTAGCCCCCACCTGGTTGGAATTAAATGCCCGCTGGGCAGTACCAGGAACTACATACGGGCAAAGCATTCTGGCCGATTACTGGTTAAATGCCGCCCGGTAGAATTAAAGTTGAGACTGGTGTTACAAAAAAGCAAGGGAACAGTAAATGCTCCCTTGCTTTTTCAGTTTTAATACGGTAAGCGGCTTTGGCAGCCTGTGTAACACGGTGTAACTAATGCCCCACGCAGCCTGCAATGCAGGGGGCCGGAAGCAGCAGAACCTCATCGATGCTTCCTACTGAAGTATTCTTTCTAAAAACGACACGGGCACATATGTGCGATCATTAATAATAACCGGAGCAGCTTCTAATGGAAATGGTGCCACTTTGGCAAAGAAATATTGATTTTCGCCCACTTTAACCTTAGTCCACCGTGCTCCTTTATATAATTCTACACTGCGGTCTGCACCATCCCAGGTTATGGTATAGCCTAATTTTTCTGTTACCTGGCGCAGGGGTATCATCACCACCTGGGTTTCCTGATTAATGACAGTCTTGATTTCTAAGCCCTCAATAACGATTTTGCCCTCATCTTTAACTACTAAGCTGTCCTTAAGTCTAACCAGTTCAATGGTAAATTCAGGCGTCCCCATCGCTCCGGGCGCAATTTCGTATTTGGGAAAAACAATTACCAGATCATTATCTTTCAAATAAAAGCCCTGGGTATCGCTAATACTTTGAAAACCCATATCCCCCTCAAAAAACATTTCATTTTCATCTTGAGAGCGCAGTTCGATCTGCTTCAGTATTTCATGATTAATTTTCGTTTTATAATCTGCTTCCCGCGGAAATAAAGCTGCCAAGTGTATAGGCTCATTAGCCTTTTTATCAATATTGATACAACTTACAACTGTCATGCCATTCGCTCCGCCAGTATAAGTATAGTAAGTTATCGTAAATGAAAGATAGGCTTCATCATTCTTTTTCAGGTCATAATCGATGAAAAGCTGATATGGTCTTATTTCCCATCCATTCTGTTTAGCTTCTTGGGCATATTCCTTAGCTTGCACTTCAATAATGTCCTTGCTATATGTAACTTGTTTTTTAATGTGATAGTTTAATTGTTCCTGGAAATCAGCATCGGTCAATCCTGAAATGACCGGATAAGTAATATCGATTTCCAAGAAATCATTCTTTTCCTGAATTTTTTCTGCTGAAATCATGTTATTCTTATCAACCACAACTTCGATCTTGACAGTATCATTAATGGGGGTTGGTTCCGCTAAAGTTGGGGCAACAAAAACCATACTGCTGAATAAAAAACACCCCATTAGTGCTGATGCAATAGTCCGTTTAATTTTCATATTTTATTACCTCCCAAATTTATGTGGCGTTTATATTACTAACAATTACTACGAGAGTGTTTTAAAAAAGTTTCAGTTCTACCCCGTTATTTAAATAGTCTATTGAATGTTACGCCGTGTTTATAGAAAGAACGTCCCAGTGTAACATGTAACGGTGTTACAAAAAAGCAAGGGAACAGTAAATGCTCCCTTGCTTTATCAGTTTTAATACGGTTAAGCGGCTTTGGCAGCCTGGGCAGCTTTGGTCCAGGGGCCGAATGGTGCTCCAACTGGAAGCACAGTAATTCCATAATGAGAGTTTAAAACTGTGGCAGCAGAACCGTAGAATGAAACCATGGCAATACCGAATTCAGCATAAGCAGCCAGCATATGGAAAGCATGGATGGTTGATTTGCTGCTTACCCAGCCGATCGTACTCATAAACAGACCCAGGAATAATAAATCAATCAGGAAAAAGATTATAAACAGTACTTTGTTGGCCCCCATGGCTCCAATAGTCATATAAACCGTAAATATAAAGTAACCCAGGAAAGCGAAGCCCATCTGGCGGGCATCAAAGGCCACACCATTGCCCCATAAACCAGCTGAAATCATCCAGCTGAAGGCCATGGCAAACCAGAAAAAGCCATATCCGCAAAAGGCAGTAGCGCCAAAAGTATTATTATGTTTGTAGTCCAGAATTCCAGCTACAAACTGAGCTGATGCACCCAGAAACAGTGCCCAGGGAATAATATAAGCAGTTCCATCGGTAATGCCTAATTTAGCTGAAGATGCTACCAGAGTTACGATAGCCAGACCAAATAAACCCAGTGGAGATGGATTGGCAACCAACTCCTGAACATGTCCCGTTACTTTAATTTCATTGGAATTTGACATATTACCCTCCCAATTAAATATTTTTAAACAACCCCCAACGTCAGTAAACGTTTATTAAGCTCCCTTTCCCCCCTTTTTAAATTTAAATATGTGAAAAATATCTTAAGTTGTCAGGATTAATTCCACATTAATATTCATATTCCTGTTTATTTAATAATTTTAGACAAATTGACAGCCGGGTAATTATAGCGCAAAATGAAATTTGACGGTATCAATACTCTTAATAGCCGAAATGTAGGGAATGAGTACAGGTATAACAGTTGCGCCAATATTTCTACTTTTCTCTGTGGTCTTTAACTTTTTAGACACAATTATTATAATGATTAAAATACCATGCCAATTCCCCGGCTTAAGGGGTATGAGTATAAACGGTCGAGGTAAAAATTTTAAGGAGGTAATTGTAGAGTGGCTTCAAATTTTCTTTATTCAACTCGAGATCATCGGTTTATCCTGAAAGAATGGCTGGATGTTGAAAAGGTGCTGAATTATGATGCGTTTAAGGATTATTACGGTGTAGATGATATTGATATGATCCTGGAACAAGCACTAAAAGTAGCCCGTGAAGTTGTTGCACCCACAAGAGATGATAATGATGCCGTACAGGCACAGTTTAATGCGGGCCAGGTAACCGTTCCCCCATCATTCAAGGATGCTTACTGGTTTATTCAGGAAAATGGCTGGGGTGCCAGCAACGAAAACCATCATTATGATGGCCGACTTCCCCAGGTTATGTTCCGTTCCTGCGGAGAATACCTGGCCGGAGCCAATGCTGCCCTGATGCCCTATGTTTTGGCTACTGCCGGAGCTGCAGGCCTGGTAGCTAATTTTGGCAGTGAAAAGATCAACAATCTATTCAGAGAAAAAATGTACAGCGGCGAATGGGGCGGAACCATGTGTTTAACTGAACCCAATGCCGGTTCTGATGTTGGTGATCTGTTGACGAAAGCCTATCCGACTGATCAGGAAGGTGTATACAGAATCAAGGGAACCAAGTGTTTTATTACTGGTGGACAACAGGATATTACCGAAAATATCGTTCATCTGGTACTGGCCCGTGTAGAAGGGGCAAAACCAGGAACCAAAGGAATTTCCCTGTTCGTTGTACCCAGAGAATGGGTTGATGATGATGGCAATATTCAAGAGTTTAATGATGTAAATTGTGTGGGTATTGAACACAAGATGGGCATAAAAGGTTCATCAACCTGTGTTATGGCTTTTGGTGAAGAAAATATCTGCCGCGGTTACATTTTAGGTAACCCGCCGGATGCTGAAGGCAATGGCGAAGGTATGGCTCAGATGTTCCAGATGATGAATGGTGCCCGCATGGAAACCGGACATGCTGCTCTGGCAGAAACTGCTGTTGCTTATCATAACGCTGCTGCTTATGCAACTGAAAGAATTCAGGGTCGTCCGATTACTAATCCTCGTGCGGATCGCATGCCAATTATCAAACATGAAGATGTTCGCCGTATGCTGCTTGATCTGAAAGCTCATCTTGAAGCTATGCGGGCTCTGATTTTCCAGACCTACTATTATTTTGATGTAGTTGAAAATACTCAGGATGCTGAGGAAAAGAAATATATTCAGAGTCTGATCGAAGTAAATACCCCTATTGTTAAGGCCTACTGTTCTGATAAAGCCTGGGAACTCTGCGCAGAAGCCATGCAGGTATATGGCGGCAATGGTTACTCGGAAGAATATCCAATTGCTGAACTGGCCAGAGATGTAAAGATTTACTCCATCTGGGAAGGAACCAACTATATCCAGTCTATGGACCTGGTAGCCCGTAAATGGATGATGGGCAAAGGAAGTGTATTTGCCAATTGGCTGTCACTGATAGAGAACTTTGCGGTTGACAATGCCCAGGTAGCTGGTTTTGAACAGGAAATGGATATTCTGAAAAGAGCAGTAGCTTCCTACCGTGAAATCCAGAATACAATTGCCGGTTATGTAATGAATGGCAAAATTAATATGATGCCGATTTATGCTACCCGCATCCTGCATGCTACCGGTGAACTGTATTGCGGAAAACTGATTATGGAACAGGCTCTGATTGCCCAGAAGAAGATTGACGAGCTGGGAACAGATCATTATGACTATGCCTTCTATAATGGTAAAGTCAATGCTGCCAAATATTATGTGAGAAATATCGTCCCCAATGTTTTCCGTACTGAGGGGATTATTAAAGACGGAGATACTTCAGTTCTGGATGTTGCAGAAGAAGCATTTCTGGTTTAATTAATTTGCCCTATGAGCTAGGTCCCCCCTAGTTCTGTTTTACACAGGCTGTCTTGATCATATTCTTTTAGTTGCAGCTACGGTCAGGACACCTGTGTTTTTTTTATTTTAAAAGCAATTTGATTTCAATTTCAAAACAACTGATTTATAAACTTGAGGCCGTGTATCAATACGATACAGGGTCTTTTTTGGGTATTTTTTTGTTTATAAAAGTAAAACAAAAAAAAACCGTCCTATTCCGGACGGCGGTGCTCATATAATAGTTATTAATTAGATAGTGATCTTATGAGCCCAAAGTATTTTGGAAGGGAAAGAAGCATCAGGCTGACAATAAAGCTAATTATTAAGTTCATAATTAAGTTAACTATGGTATTGATTTTCCGTTCAGTTGACAGGAAGTTGTTAAATTTTAAAGCGTGATAAATAGTAATTGGAAACCTTATTGACTAACCTGATAACAATTTATGAAGTTAAGGGGGGAAAGGTGACAGATGGGGGAAAGATTTTATAAAATTGGTGAGGTAAGCGAATTACTGAATATTGAACAACATACTTTACGCTATCTGGAGAATTCCCTGAAACTCAAAATACTACGGGATGAACGCGGTGATCGTCAATATACTGAAAGTGACCTGGATACATTAAGATTAGTTTTGCAGTTAAAAAATCGGGGTCTGAATACAACTGCCATACGCATGGCTTTGGAAAACAGTTCTGAAGTTGATAATCAAAATGAAGATGAGCAATCAGATAAGGAAGAAACCGAAAAGCTGCCTGTACGGGGACCGGTTGTAACCATAGAATTTGTGGAAGCTATTTCAGCTGTAAAACGAATCGCTGAACAAAATGAGACCCTGGTTGAACAAAACCGGTTATTGGAGCTGCGTATACGCAGATTGGAAGATAAACTTGATCGTTATCACCGGGAACGAGATCAAAAGCTGGATGAATTAATCCAATTGTTTAAAAGTGAACCTGACGCCCGTAATAAATCATGGTTATCAAGATTGTGGAACAAATAAGGTTGTCCGGTTATTATGAAGTTAATAACTGTAAAATGGATAGTAGTTTTAAGCGAATACTGTTATCATCTTCAGCAGCAAACTTATCAATTTGCCTATTCACAGAGTCAGCCAGAGCTGGTTTAAAATAACGGTAATTATTAATAATGTCTAAATTCCATCCAAAGCTGAAAAAATCATCGTTAATAAAATCTAATGGATGGTTCTGCGGGATGGAAGAATTATTTATTTTCAAACAATAATCATTCAAATCAAAAATAATTTCCAACGGATCATTTAATTGTTCGACTTTGGCCTGAAAATCCAGGATGGCATCCTGACCGGAGAATCGTTCCAGTTCTGATTCAGGGTCATGTTCCTCAACTTCAAAAATACGCAGGTGAAATTTATCGGGTTCACTGGCGAGATTAAAAGGTGAAGTTAATGGAATTGAAGCAATAGGATAACAGGCATTAATATCAAGCTCCAGATTGGCAGTATCAAATGGGAGATATTCCAGTGATTGATTTCCGGAATAGATATCCCGTGTTTGCAGATAAAATTGAAATGGATAGATAGT
This sequence comes from Syntrophomonadaceae bacterium, assembly GCA_012718855.1. GTDB lineage: Bacteria > Bacillota > Syntrophomonadia > Syntrophomonadales > Syntrophomonadaceae > JAAYBS01. The sequence goes on along the minus strand of JAAYBS010000100.1, from coordinate 31,436 downwards.
TTTTATCTGTGTACCTGCCTGCCTTGCTCCCCATAAACTTAGACCACGTACTACATTAAACTCTACATCGTCAGGAAAAACCAAAGCGCTGCCAAATAAATCCTGCAGTAGTTTTTGCAGTCCGGGCGTTTTTGATGCGCCACCCATTATTAGAATATGATCCAGCATCCATTGGTTGTTTTGCCATAATCCCAATTGCCTGGCACGATTTTTAACTGTATTATCAATATAATTATATAAACGGTTAAAGACTGGTTGTAAACGCTGGACAAATAAATCACGATTAATTTCCAATGATAGTTTTTGGTAATTATTATTTAAGTCAGGTATGGTTGCCTTTTCACTAAATTGATGGTTAAGGGCAATTTTCACCTTTTCCGCTTCGCGTAATAATTGATAATAGGTAAAGCTTTGACTGAAAGAGGGGTTAAATACCTGTGAAAAAAAATCATCGGATTCCTCTTGAAAGCCAAGGGAGAAAAATATATTTTGAATGATGGCCCGATCTATTTCAGAACCGGAAAAAGCATCATGCCCCATTTGCAGCTGGGTTTCCAGTAATATCTCCTGCTTATCCTCAGCTAAAGATACAAAGCTTATATCAGAAGTTCCACCACCGATATCAATACTTAGTACTTCACCGCTAATTGGTTTATCAGTCAGCAAATTATAGCCTAATATGGCTGCCACCGGTTCAGGAAGCAGCGCATGTCTGGCAGAGGGAAATACTTGTTTGGCAGCCTGCAGGATGATTCTGCGTGCATTCATACCAAAATAATTGGGTACAGATATGGTGAGTGAATCTATATTATCGTTAATATTTTGCAGATACTGATTTTTAATAAAAGCGAAATAACCGGTTAAAATCTCCAATAGGGAGTAATTACCCAGATAAACATGTCGATTTCTTTTTAAGGCCAGTTTAAAAAACGGCCAGGTGGTAAGTTCAGCAGGCAGAGTTTCAATACCAATATGTCCATATATTAATGAATTATCCTTTTTATGTAAAGAGGCCAGAGAAGGGATGCGTTCCTCAGGGCATAAATTTACAAAACTATCGTTTTTAATATAACCCAGTTTGGTGTATGAAGTTCCAAAATCAAGTCCCAGATGCATATATCATATTTCCTTCTGTTTTACTAACAATGGCGGCATTTCAATTAAGGTTTCATTGTCTACGCGAATGATAAACAAGTCCCCTTCTTCATGAACTATGATGGGATCACTTACCGTTTCCTTAGTTGTGTGATGGTGGGGTTCCAATAAGTAGCAGTAATCCCGGGGGAAAGACTGTCCCTTCTCTAAAGGTATGCGTTCAACCCGAACCTGATAATTCTTCCAGTAACGGGAAACATTACGTGGAGCCAGCAACCGTTCCAAATCAGCTTTAATAGTGGCCAGCAGTTCCAAATAATTATTAATCATCTGATGGGCACTCAGGTATTGATTAAGCACTTGAGTAGAATGTAATTGCTTATCTTCTAACAGTTCCAAACGAGCTTTCAAAAATGATAATTCCAGATTAACCCGTGTAATTATGGTGGCTAATGGAGTGGCTGCTTCTACACCCCGAGTTTCAGCAGCTTCCTTCAGACGGGGCATAATTCGTTCCAATAAAGCAGTTATCGTAGCTTTAAAATAATAAAAATCCGGTTGACCATCTTCGGTCAGGTTATGCAAAGTATGATTTAACTCAGCGGCTGTGGAGGAGACTAATTCATGTAGTTGATTAATAAAATCCACTGATAAATACATTAGAGTATTGCTGCTATATAGAGATGCTTTTCCCTGTCGGTCAATATAGTAACGGCTTTTTTCCATAACCAGCATTAGATTACTTGACCAGATGCTAAACTCTTTTAGTGCGTTTAACAAACCTGATTCGTCCTGACTATGGGTATATGTCTGAAGCAACTGAATATGGATTAAAAACTGTCGGTAGAGGTGATTTTTATATAAGATTTGCTGAGGGCCAAGCGTAAGCTGGGCCATTAATTTGCCGGTTTCAGTTTTAATTTCTTCTATTATTGGCCTGATCATTCCCCAATTTATAGGGCGTTTTGATAAATCATTGATTAGATTACAATTATAATGCAATTGGGCCAGTATCGTATTATATATTTCCTGATTTAGGGGATCGTCAAAATTGGCATCAATTATCAACTCAATTAATGAAGTATAATCCGGGGAACTCAGCGCCACTTTAAGCCATTCCTGATCAGCCAGTAATTCTGATATTTGTGCAGTTATCAGAGAAAACTTTTCGAAAGAATGCATTAAACTTTTCAAGGCATATAGGAGGTCAATACTTAGGCGTTCCCTATCCCGGGTTATGGTCAGTAAACCTTCATGAGTTTCTGTCTGGGAGGTTTTTAGCAAACTATAAATATTTTTAACCTGATTATAAAGATAGGCATAGCGTTTCAAGTTAGTCAGCAGATCATGACGCAGTGTTTCTTCGTCATGGGCCAGTTGCAATTGTGCAGATACTTCTTCATTAATAGTATTACGATAAATTGGAAATAGGGTTTCATGAAAACTATTATAGTAATATTTATTAATCTCGAAAAGATATTGGTCAAGTTTATTGATTTCTTTATACAAACCAGAAGCGGGCAGGGAAATGTTTTCAACCTCAATTCGTAATTGCCGGAGATAATTTTCCCATTGGTTAACGAAAAAATCGGGATTTATATTGGTATCGATCAAGTTATCACCCCCGTAAGCTTTCCAAATAAAATTTCACGTCTGGCGGATTCATCTTTTTTACGAAATAAATCGGCCCGATTTTTCAGTTCGTGGAAGAAAGTTTCATCATGGTAATAATGTAGTAAATCCAATACTTTTTCAAAGTATTGGCGTAACGATGAATTGGCCCAACCGATTTGTTCAGCGATAGCCGGGTTAATAAATAAAGAGCTGGGAACCCAGTGCCACAGGGCAGCATAAGTATTTAAAACCTGGTTAAAAATCTCTATATCCTGAACAAGATAACCTTTAATCAGCAGGATACGTAGAAACTCCGAAAGTATGAAAGCTTCATGGGGCATGGATGTTAACCGGTTACTTATGGCCAATGTTATTGGCAGCAGGTTTTCTTCCCCGGTTGAAAAACTATTAGCCATTACAGAGAATAATTCTTTATCTCCAGGACGTTTTTGTTCCAATTGTTGGCATATTAATTGTACATCATAGGGGAAAACTGAGTCATCTCTACTGAGATAATCCAATAATTTAAGATATAAATCCAGATATAGCAAAGAAGCTTCATCTGGTAACAGACGGGGAAAATGTTGTTCATAAAGATACAGAACATGTTGTTTAGGTTGTACCTGCCGAGTTAACAGTGAATGCAGTGGCAACAATCTGCGTAGTTGTTGACTCATATTTTTTACTATTCTTTGCTCATCCAGTAATGCGACCAGCCGATTTTCCTGTTCATATTCGCGATAAATCCTTTTTAAATAGGCGATACTATCGTCTATTAAACCACATTGAAACAAACTTTCCGCAACCAGTAATTGCTGGGTAAAACGTTCGGAACCGTAAGGATCAGAAAAATGTATCTTTTCACTGGCAGCCAATAAATCCAAAGTTTGAACAATAATATCCGATTTATCTCCATATATAGTGGGATAGGGAAGCCGGCTTTTATCAGCCAGGCCATAATAGGCCTGCTGACGTTTATTAATTAATAGGGTTTCATGCTTCTTTAATAACTGTCTAAGTTCGGGATTAGCAGTTCGGGAAATTAAATATTGAACCTGGCTTAGATTTAAATGGTTAATAATAATTTGATATTCGGGTTTTAATTCTGATTTATACAGGCGAATTAAAAACTGCAGATTATCAGGGGAAATGGCATGATGTTGCATATACCAGGGTAAAAACAACCAGAATTCCTCTACCAGCCTGTCAGGGGCGTTTGCTAACCAATTTAGAGCGGTAGTATTAGATAAGTTGTTAATTAATAAGGTAAAAAAATCTGTATTACCACTAAAATAAAGGGCACGATACAAAAGGTCCAGATCGTCAGCCGTTTCAATTTTTACTTCCTGCACTGACCGGGCACCCTGACGTAAATCATTCCTAATTATTAATTCCTGTTCCCAAAGCAGAAACAGATTATTGGTGTTATTGATATCAGACCTGCTGAGACTCATAGTAACCCCTTTTTTGAAATTTATTTACCGTAAAAAGCCAGATTCAACAAATAACAAGCCTGGTTAGCCTTTTCAAAATCGGACTCGGTAAGGAAGATGTAATAGTATATAGACTTTTGCTTATTGGTAAAAATACCTCCCAGTTGGTCACCGCCAATTACTTCAATACGATCTTCAACCGCTTTACTTCGTGTCAGGTAACGATAAGTCTGCAAACGACTTACAAAAGTATAGCGTGCCAGGCGTTCAAAATGATTTTTTAAACCAATTTCTTTATATGGGTTGGCTTCCTCATATTTAAATATTACCTCCCTGCTTCTGGGCCTGGGCAGGGAAAGTGGCTTTGGTAAAGAATCGGGTAACGACTTCTGTAATTGCTGCAGCAAGGCATAATCATAATTTAGACAATGGTTTAAAAAAGGATGCAGAGCAGGTGGAAATGAGGTTATGGATGCAGGTAAATCAGAAAGTTTTTCAATGGCTTCATGATTTTGCGTTAAATACTCATATAATTCATCCAGACCTACCGGAAAAGGGGGTAGATAAATTGCGTAGGTTTTAAAAAGAATAGCAGCATATTGCTTATGAAAAACCGTATAGGAGGCAAAAGAATCCCCACCCAGTTGCTCAATATAATTCATCAACTGCAGATATTCTTCATCATTAATGTTTTGACCCTGTTTTATTTTCTTTAATATCCTGCGCATAGCCACCTACTATTTTTCTATTATTTTATCGTAACTATGTTCAAGGTTAAAGTATCGCTTAATTTTTACTGTTAAGGATGATACCTGTGGTAAAATATTGCTATAGGGGGTGATTTTGTTGAAAGTTAAGGATTTAATGACCCGGCAAGTAATTTCCATAAATGATCGGTTATCAATTGAAGAAGCTTTGCAAAAAATGCATGAACATGGTATACGTAGGCTTCCGGTTACTGTTGACGGTAAATTAGTGGGAATGATTGTAGAACATGATATTGAAAAAGCCATGAGAAGGCCGGGAGTTATTCCCCAGACACCGGTCGATTGGATTATGACCAAAAAAGTAATAACTGCTAATGCTGAAGAGGAGATAACCATTGCGGTTCAAAAATTGATTAAATATAAAATTAGTGGTCTTCCGGTAGTAGAAGGTGAACAATTAATTGGTATTATTAGTGAAATGGATATACTAAAAGCATTTATTGATTTAATAGAACCCGCTGCAAAGTCTTGATGAGTTCTACTACTTAAGTATGAGGGTGATATAAATTCTTAAAAGTGTGCGTTTATTAGTATTCCCCCTGATTGGTTTATTATTGCTGATGGCCATTGGCTGGGAAAACCGGGAACTGTTTAATGACCGCCAGGCAATAATGTATATGTATATAGATGGGGTCAAAGCTGGAGAGCTGGGATACGGCATAGAAGGAAACTACTCAAATAGTATTTCATTTGCTGATTTGGAACCGGGGGATATTGTATTGGGGGGTTATCCGAATTGTGCTTATGGCAGGTTTTCCCATGCCGGGTTATATATTGGAGATGGTAAAGTAATTGAAAGTTATATAGATCAAGGTATAACGGTACAATCTCTGGATCATTACTGGAATTATTCAGAGATTTGTTTGTTGCGCGTAAATGTTTCCCAACTTAAGAAACAAAAAGCAGTACAATACCTGCAATCCCATCTGGGTAATGTTTTTTATCCGGTTGCTTTTAAATCTGGAGACCGAATCTGGAATTGTACCAAGACTATCTGGAAAGCTTATATGGAGCAGGGAGTTTCGTTACAGGACAGCAATGATTTATGGATTTCTCCGGAACAATTTTATTATAGTCCTTATACATCAGTAATTCGGGAGAAAAGTGTAAAATGGCAGTAGAGTCACAACAGAAATTTTATCAGCCGGTAATCAGGCTGTATATTATTCAAATAAGTGCATTTATAGCTGTTTGGCTGGGTTCATATTATCCGGATCTGGATATATTGTTATCCCTATTTTATATTTTAATTATTGGTATGGAAATAATAGCAATTAAAAATATTGGTTTTAAAGAAAAACTCAAAGTATTGATATTCTGGCAGGGACCGGGAGCAATCCTGTCGTTGATGGTGCTCTTTCAGTCTATATATCTTATCAGCGGTGATATAATATTTATTATGGAATTTTGGAATACGCCTGTTTTACCAATATATTCATTAATTCCCTCCATAAACGGGCAGCCGCTATACTATAATTTATTATTAGCAACACCGTTGATAATGACTATATATTTCTTTGCTCTTACAGGTTTGAAAAAGACGAAGCCAGTAAACTTACCGGTTGAATAATCCTGAATTTAATTTCAGGATATATACCGGAATTTAGTTTACTGGCTGCAATATTAGTATGACACTGATTAATTAATTATATTCTAATAATAAAAAAACCGGTGATACTAAATGCCTTTTCAGGCTGGTGGTTAAATGTTTTTAAGATTTATCCTTGTAAAAAGGGACTTAATAACTATAACCACCATTAGTATCACCAGTGTAGGTATAGTATTAACAGATCACTGAGTATTATCCTGGAAAATATTGATTTAGGAGGAATGAATGTGGATTATGCACAGATTTTAGGTCAAAGCATCAAGATTGGAAAAATAAGTTTAAAAAATCGTATCGTAATGCCGGCTATGGGAACCGGATTAGCTAATATAAATGGTGAGGTAACGCCGGCTACTATTGCTTATTATGAAGAGCGTGCCCGCGGTGGAGCAGGTGCAATAATAGTTGAAATTGCCTGTGTAGACCCGCCGATAGGTAAAGCCAGTCTGACACAGCTGGCTATTGATGAACCCCGCTATCTGGCCGGACTTAAAGATTTGAGTGAGGTTATACAAATGTATGGAGCACGAGCTTTTATACAGTTGCATCATGCCGGAAGACAAACTTCGCCAATGGTAACCGGAGGACATGCTCCGGTAGCCCCTTCACCCATTCCCTGTAAATTTGTAAAAGCCATGCCCGAAGAGCTCGACCTGGCTGGGATCGAACGTATTAAATATAAGTTTATTACCTCAGCTCTACTGGCTGCCAAAGCAGGCTTTGACGGTGTGGAAATTCATGCGGCTCATGGATATTTGTTAAGTGAATTTCTATCGCCTTATACCAATAAACGTACTGATGAGTACGGAGGGAGTCTGGAAAATCGCTTTAGACTCATAAAAGAAATTATACAGGGTACCAAAGCGCTGGTCCCCGATTTAGCTATTTCGGTTCGTTTTAATATGTCCGACTTTGTTCCCGGGGGTATTGAATATGAAGAAGGATTGGAAATTGCCCGCTGGCTGGAGCAGGCTGGTGCCGATATGCTTAATGTATCCAGTGGAATTTATGAGTCAGGACAAACCTCAATTGAAACCGGCAGTTTTGCCGAAGGCTGGCGTATGAATATGGCGGCCCGCGTAAAGGAACAGGTAAAAATACCGGTAATGGGGGGAGGAGTAATCAGAAGTCCTCAATTGGCGGCCCAGTCTATTGAAGAGGGACAAACTGATTTGGTCTGGGTAGGTCGAGGAATGCTGGCTGATCCAGCCTGGACCATGAAAGCTGTAACTGGCAGGGCAGAACAAATACGTCCCTGCATATCCTGTAATACCTGTTTTGACCATATTAATCAGGGCTGGCATATTCGTTGTGCGGTAAACCCCTATACCGGCAGAGAGGCGCGTTTGCAAACCCAACCCGACCTGAAAGGCCTTAAAGTATTGGTGGTTGGCGGAGGCCCGGCGGGCTTGCAGACGGCTCTATCTATCAGTCAGGCCGGTGGCCAGGTAACCCTGCTGGAAAAAGCGGGCCAGCTGGGAGGAAAGTTACAAATAGCTGATAAACCTCCCGTGAAAGATAAAATTGCCTGGATTAGAGATTACCTTATTCGGGAAGTGGAAAACAGCAATGTGGAAGTTCGTTTAAATACTGAATTTAAAGCTGATATACCCGAATCGCAGAAAGCCGATGCTGTGGTTCTGGCGATTGGTGCTAAGTCGTTTATCCCCCCTATTCCCGGTTTGGGAACAGCTGGATTGACAGTAGAAGAAATACTGGGGAATCAAACTGCTATTGAAGGGAAAAATATTCTCGTGATTGGAGGTGGCAGCAGTGGCTGTGAAACGGCTGAATATCTGGCTGCCAATAATACAGTTACCATAGTGGAGCAGGGAAAACAGCTGGCCGTGGGAATGGAAAACATGTCCCGCCTTGAGCTTTTAATGCGAATTAAGCAATTGGGGATCACGGTAAAGAAGAAATATAAAATTACCTCAGTGGAAGAAGAAGGTCAGGTTAGGTTATTAAATTTAGCCAATCAGGAAGAAGAATTAATTCAGGCGGATCATATTGTTTTAGCTGCTGGATATCGCAGCAACGAAGATTACCGGAAAATGATTCCGCAAGGCAAACCGGCCTTTATAATCGGAGATGCCCGCGAAGCCCGTAATATAATGGAGGCAATCTACGAAGGGGCTATGTTGGTTTATAATCTGGAGGCAATCAGAAAATAACAGGGGGCGAAAAGTGTAATGATTCAAGTATCAATTCCCGGACGGGGAAAAACTTTGCAGCTTAATTATATGGCCCTGGATATGAACGGAACCTTAACTATTGACGGTAAATTACCGGCCGGGGTGGAAGAGAGAATAAATCAGTTAAAAAACAAATTAAAAATCTATCTGTTAACTGCAGATACTTTTGGCAGCGCTGCAGAAGTATCCAACCAGTTGGATATAGAGTTATTCAAAGTCAGCGGTGACAGCGGAACCCAGGACAAGGTGGATTTCATCAGAAATTTACCGTCAGAGAACACTGTGGCTATCGGTAATGGGTTTAATGACTGGATGATGTTGGAGGAAGCTGCTCTATCCATAGTTATTATCGGAACAGAGGGTTGTTCAACCAAGACTCTGACCCGGGCTGATATTGCCGTAACTTCAATCAATGACGCCCTGGATATACTTATAAACCCGCTGCGCCTCGTAGCTACTTTAAGAGGATAAAAGCAACCGATACATTTAATTCATACAAATAAAATATAGAAATCTTATAAATCCGGCTTGGTCTGCTTCGTATATATAAACAGACCAAGCCGGTTGTTTTTAGGACAAATAACTACATGCTTTGAATAATTAACCGCAATATTGTGAGCACAAATAGCAATAATGGATACACATTAACATAAAATTAACATAATGTGAGTCACATTTAGATTATAATATTTAGCATACCTTGAATTGGCTGTTGATTATAACCATTGCAAATATCACCCGTTTCTTTTAATATGAGCAAGGGAATAAATAGTCGAAATATATACTTGATTCTACTGCCAAAGCCTCATAAAGGTTGTAAAAATATAAAAAATGATTTTCATTTATAGAAAGGGGAGCAAAGAAAGTGGTAAATGCTGTTACCCTTATACCTGCCCGGGAACACGACAGACAGCTTATCAGTAAAGTTGAAAAGGAAGCTGGTACCAGTATTAATCTGTGTTATCAGTGTGGAAAATGTACAGCCGGATGTCCGGCAGCTTTTGCTATGGATTACCCTCCCAGACAAATAATCCGTCTGCTACAGCTTAACCTGGTGGATCAGGCTCTGGAAGCCGGGAGTATATGGATATGCGCCAGCTGTGATACCTGTTCAACCCGTTGTCCACGTGGAGTAGATATCGCAGCATTGATGGATGCCATGAGAAGAGAAGCGTTATACCAGGGAAAGATTACTGATAAAAAGGTAGCCGCTTTTAATAAGGCATTCCTGAATGGAGTCAGGAATTTCGGCAAAGCCTATGAAGCTGGTTTGTTAATGCAATATAACCTTACTACCGGACAGCTGTTAAAAGACGCCGGATTGGGTCTGCCGATGATGAAGCGCGGAAAAGTAAGTATGATTCCTCATTCTATTAAAGGCAAAGACGAAATTAAGAAAATATTTGACCGTGCCAAACAGCTGGGAGGTGAATAAATGAAAGAGTTTGCTTATTATCCCGGTTGTTCATTGGACAGCAGTGCTATTGAATATGGCATGTCCATGGAAAGGACTGCAGACATATTAGGCATTAAGCTGGTAGAACTGGAAGATTGGAGTTGTTGCGGTGCAACTTCCGGTCATAATACTGACCATCTATTATCCCTGGCATTACCTGCCCGTAATCTGGCTATAGCGGAAAAAATGGGAATGAATGTTCTGGCTCCCTGTGCTGCATGTTACAGCCGGCATCGGGCTGCTGAACATGCTATACGCAGCAGTAAATCAATGGGTGACAAGATAAGAGAGGTTATAGATATGGATGTACAGGGAACAGTTGAAACCCTGTCAGTCCTTGATGTTTTGGCCAATGATATAGGCCCTGACCAGATTAGTCAAAAGGTTACCAAACCTTTATCCGGAATGAAAGCCGCTTGCTATTATGGTTGTTTGCTGGTCAGACCGGTGGGGATTACCGGCTTTGATGATCCGGAAGACCCTCAGAGCATGGATAAAATAGTTAAAGCTACTGGAGCCACACCAATCGACTGGTCTTATAAAACTGAATGTTGTGGTGCTGCTCTGGTAACTTCACGACCGGATGTTGGCAATCGCATGCTTTATAATGTCTTGCGCAACGCTCAGGAATCAGGTGCTGAATGTATTGTTACTGCCTGCCCGTTATGCGGACTTAACCTGGATATGCGTCAGGCAGCCGTTGAAAAAGAATTCAAAACCAGGTTTAATTTACCCGTATTTTATGTTACTGAACTGGTAGCGTTAGCCTGTGGAGATACACCTAAACAGGTGGGAGCTGACCGGCATTTTGTTGATACTTTAAAATATTTAAGTCAGATAGAGGTTAATAGAGTACGGGCCGCCAGTGAAAAGACTGAGGAGAAGGCAGCGGTAGTCAGTTCTGAAACCGAATCGCCTGATCCGGAAGCTACACAGAAAAAAATTGATGCCATGCTGAAAGGCTGGCAAAAGAACCCGGAAAAAATGGCAGCCCGTTTAATTGAGGATGAAGAGAGAGCCGCTGTTTTGGTTGAAGTAATGACTGGTGATGAGAAAAAGATGACCAGATTGGCAGAGCTTATGGTTACTGATACAGATAAAGCTGTTAAAGCTGCTGAGGCTTTTGTAACTGCTGAATTAAAGAAAAAGCAGGCATAATGATTAAATTGCATTATAGAATTATTTAATTTTAAACGGGGTTTTACGAGGAGGGAAACAGGCATGAAAAAACGGGTAGGGGTATTTGTTTGCGATTGTGGAACTAATATTGCTTCCGTAGTTGATACTGAGAAAGTAGCGGAGTATGCGTCAACGCTACCTGGAGTAGTGTATTCTACAACTTACAAATATATGTGTTCCGACCCTGGTCAGGAACTGGTCAGAAAATCTATTCAGGAACACCAGCTGGAGCAGTTGGTAATTGCCTCCTGTTCACCACGCATGCATGAGAAGACTTTCCGCAGGGCGGCAGAAGCGGGTGGACTAAACGGTTATATGTTTGAAATGGTTAATATTAGGGAGCAGAACTCATGGGTGCATCCCGATCGGGAGGAGGCTACCAGAAAAGCTCAGGATCTGGTGCGCATGGGAGTAAGTAAGGTATTACGCAATAAACCGTTGCAAGTTGCTACGGTACCGATTAGCAAAAAAGCCATGGTTATTGGTGGTGGCATTGCCGGTATGCAGGCAGCCCTTGATATTGCGGAGGCTGGTCACCAGGTGATTCTGGTAGAAAGAGAGGCCACTATAGGTGGGAAGATGACCCAGTTGGATAAAACCTTTCCTACTATGGACTGCGCAGCCTGAATTGGCACCCCCAAGATGGTTGCTGTGGCGCAGCACCCTAACATTGAAATGAGAACTCTGGCAGAAGTAGTCAAAGTTTCAGGATTCATTGGTAATTTTAATGTCACCATAAAACAAAAAGCCAAATATGTAGACTGGGATTTATGTACCGGTTGCGGTACCTGCTGGGAGAAATGCCCCAGTAAAAAAATAAAGGACGAATATGATTTAGGGATAGGTTTAAGAACGGCTATTCATAAAGTATTTCCGCAGGCAGTTCCCGGAAAACCGTATATTGATGCCGCCAATTGTACCAAGTTGACTAAAGACAAATGCGGTATTTGTGAAAAAGTATGCCCAACTGAGGCGATAAGGTTTAATGATAAAGACGAACTGATTACGGAAGAAGTGGGAGCCATTATCATGGCTACCGGCTACGACCTGTTTAAATGGGAAGAAAATCATGGTGAATATGGTTATGGAAAGTATCCCGATGTTGTTTCCAGTTTGTATTTTGAGCGTTTGGTAAGTGCCGGAGGTCCTACTGGAGGTAAAATAGTTCGGCCCTCGGATGGTAAAGAACCTAAAAGCGTTGCTTTCATTAAATGTGTCGGTTCGCGGGATGATACCAAGGGTAAGAGTTATTGTTCCCGGGCCTGCTGTATGTATACGGCCAAGCATGCTTACCAGGTTAAGGATAAAATACCTGACGGTGAGGCTTATGTCTTTTATATGGATGTTCGCACCGCCGGTAAAAATTATGAAGAATTTTATCAACGTTCGCTTAATGCCGGCGCCAGATATATTCGTGGTCGGGTCAGCAAAATTTATCCCCGCGGTGACCGGTTGGTATTAAAATCTGAGGATACGCTGATGGGGATGCCCATGGAAGTTGAAGTTGATATGGTGGTACTGGCGACTGCCATGGTTCCTTCCGAAGGAGCAGCTGAACTGGCTAAAACCATTGGTTTTTCAACTGATAAGGATGGATTTTTCCAGGAGGCTCATCCCAAACTGCAGCCGGTGGAAACTTTTTCGGCCGGAGTTTATTTAGCCGGTGCCTGTCAGGGGCCCAAGGATATACCTGACACGGTAGCCCAGGCCAGCGCTGCTGCTGTAAAGGTTTGCGGCCTGTTCTCCAAGACGGAACTGGCTACTGAGCCCATGATTGTAGAAATCGAAACGGATAAATGTTCCGGTTGCGGATTTTGTGTTCCCATATGTCCTTATAATGCTCTATCATTGGTAGACTTATCTTTTAGAGGTCATCACGGAACAGTAACCAGGGAAATAGCTGAAGTTAATCCCAGCCTGTGTCAGGGATGCGGAGCGTGTCTGCCTGCCTGTCGTACTCTGGCATTAAGTCTGAAGGGCTATTCCAATGAACAACTGGTAGCGGAGGTGGATGCACTGTGTCTATAGATAATAACTCATGGAACCCTAAAATAATTGTGTTTGCCTGTAACTGGTGCACTTATGCGGCAGCTGATCTGGCCGGCCTGAATCATTTGCAGTACCCGGCAGATGTTCGCATAATCAGGACCCCCTGCTCGGGGCGCATGGACCCTATGCTGGTTTTACGAGCTTTTAACCGTGGAGCTGACGGGGTACTGCTCTCGGGATGACACCCGGGTGAATGTCACTATGGTAGTGGCAATTACTATAACCGGCGTCGTCATACAACGATGAAAATATTAATGGAGTATATGGGGATGGAACCGGAAAGATATCAGACTGCCTGGATTTCAGGTGCGGAAGGTATAAAATTTCAGGAAACCATGCATAAACTGGTAGACGATGTTAAGCGGTTGGGTCCCAACAGCTTTTTAAGGGAGGCGAAATAAATGAATTACACGGATCAAATTCGCGAAATTGCTTCCCGCTTGTTGGAAAACGGACAGGTTGATATGGTTATGGCCTGGGAAAAAGGAGCTTTTGATTACCAGAGCTTACCTTATGTAGCCCGTTCCCTTGAAGATATCGATAAGATGATATTTGATGATTATTGTGTTCATAATCTGTCTACATCCTTACTACGCTATCGTGACAGTAATGAAAAGATTGGCATAGTGGTTAAGGGATGTGATTCCCGAGGTCTCGTCCGCTTGCTGGAAGATAATCAGATAAAACGCGAAAGATTATATATAATTGGGGTTTGCTGTTCAGGGGTAATGGACCCTCTGCAGGCTATGATAGCTAATTCCGGATTCAGTCGAATTAAAGATACCTCCGGTCTGGCAGCCAAATGTGCAAACTGTATTCAACCCAACCCGGTAATTTATGACGAGTTGGTCGGCGCAACCCAGGAAGCCAGGGGACCGGCAAACCGTTTTGAAAAGGTAAGTGAAATAGAAAATATGTCGGTGGAAGAACGCCGGGCTTTCTTTGAAGATGTTTTTTCCCGTTGTATTCGCTGTTATGCCTGTCGTCAGGCTTGCATTGCCTGTGATTGCCGGACCTGTATTTTTGAAGAAACCAGACCGCAATGGGTTGGCAGGGAGACCAGTATAAGCGATAATATGATGTATCATATGGTTAGATCCATGCACATGGCGGGAAGATGTATTGATTGCGGTGAATGTGAGCGGGTTTGCCCGGTGGGGATACCGTTAATGCTGATTAACCGCAAACTTATCAAAGAAGTTGACCATCTGTACGGACCGTATGAAGCGGGGATGGTTTATATTGAAGGGCAAAAACCGCCATTCAGTGTCTATGATGAAAAAGATCAGGATGATTTTATATGAAGAGGGTGATATAGGGTGAAATATTTTAAAAAAGGACAAATTGAAAAAATAATAGACCGTCTGGCAGAAAAAGCTGATGTATATGTTCCCATGCTCAGGGGGCAGCAATCAGGATTTTACTCCTGGAAATCATACGATGAAAATTACGATGATCTTATTTTTGATTTATTAAATGTATATTCTCCTCCGAAAAATATTGTTTTGCCGCAAACGGAAAAAATGTATAGTTTTGACCAGCAGGGTCAGGAGATAATTATAAAGCCGGAAGAGATACCGGTTGAACCGAATGTGATATTTGGCATTCGTTCCTGCGATGTAAAAGCTATTGAATATCTGGATGAAGTATTCTTTACCCGTACTTTTGTCGATGAATTTTATAAAGCTCGTCGTGATCAGGTTACTATAGTGGCCAACGCCTGTTATAATCCCGGAACTAATTGCTTTTGCAAATCAATGGGCGTAAATCCGCTGGAACCGGAGGCGGCGGACGTTATTTTAAGAGAAGTAGAAAACGGTTATGTTTGGGAATCAAAAACTGAAAAAGGAAATATCCTTACCAAACAGATAGAAGATCTACTGGAAGAAAAGGAAGTAGAACTTTATGAACCAAATAGATTTGTACGCAAAGTTAATTACGATGGAGTAGCGGAAAAACTTAAGGATTTATTTGACCATCCGATGTGGGAAAAATATTCTGACCCTTGCCAGACCTGCGGGATTTGTACTTACATGTGTCCCACCTGTTACTGTTTTGATGTACAGGTCAAAAACTGGGGTGAGGAAGGTTATCGTTTCCGCTGCTGGGATTCCTGTATGTACCGGGAATATACTCAAATGGCGGGTGGACATAATCCACGTGAAGCTGCCACCGAGAGGTTTCGTAATCGCTTTTTGCATAAATTACAGTTTTTCAATGAACGTTATGGCACTCCTTTATGTACAGGTTGCGGACGTTGCGTAGTAGCCTGTCCCGCAGGAGTGGATATTATCAGAATGATTGAATTGATTAAGGGGGCGGAACCCAGTGTCTAACTGCAGCTGTGAAAATCCGCTTATACCACAAATAGTTGAGGTTATAAAAATAGTTGATGAGACTCCGGATGTTAAAACCTTTTATGTACAAAAGGATAATGGAGTACCTTTCGACGTCATGCCCGGGCAATTGGCCATGGTATCATTATTACCGGTTGGCGAGGGAATGTTCTCGGTTTCCTGGCAGGAAGATGACCATTTGCAATTTGCCATTAAAAGAGTCGGGGTAATGACTGATGAATTGCATGCTATTGATGTTGGTCAGCGGTTGGGAGTAAGGGGGCCCTATGGAAACGGTTTCCCGGTAGAAAAATGCAAGGGTCAGGATATGCTGTTTATTGGCGGAGGAATAGGTCTGGCACCATTGCGTTCATTTATAAAATATTGTTTCAAGCATCGTGAGGATTACGGTAAAATTACTATCATATATGGTAGCCGCAGCTATGATGATCTGTGTTTTAAAGAGGAGCTGTTTGAAAAATGGCCACAGGAAAAAGATACACAGGTGTATGTAACTATAGATAATGCTGAAGAAAAATGGGATGGGCATGTTGGGTATGTGCCGGCTTATCTGGAAGAACTTAACCCGGATCCGCAGAACACGGTAGCAGTTACCTGCGGACCACCGATAATGATTAAATTTGTCCTGCAAGCCCTGGAAAAAATGGGATTCAGTGATGAACAGGTTATTACTACTCTGGAAATGCGCATGAAGTGCGGTATTGGCAAATGCGGGCGCTGTAATATTGGCAGTGAGTATATCTGTCTGGATGGCCCGGTTTTTGATCTGGCCCAGTTAAGAAAACTGCCTCCGGAATGGTAAACAAAATATAGCAAATTAAAAGCACCTGGAGCAAATACTGAAATCCCAGGTGCTTTTTTACTGTAAATTGTATCAGTGATTCTACTATAAAAATGTACGGGTTTTGGCAGTGAAAAAATCAGTTCATAAGCTTACAGATGTTATTGGAGAATTCCAACGGGTCCTGCAAGGGTAATCCTTCAATAAGCAGGGCCTGGTTATATAATAAATTTGTAAAAAGTGCCAGCTTATCGCTATCGTTTTCATAAGCTTCCCGCAGCGCACTGAATACTTCATGATTAGTGTTTATTTCCAGCACTTTATCCGCTTTTATACCTTGTGCTTCCGGCATGGCGTTTAAAATCTTTTCCATTTCAATACTTAATTCGCCCTGGTTGGTAAGACAAACCGGGTGGCTTTTTAATCTTTGTGAAGCTCTCACATCACTAACGCTATCTCCTAACAGGTTCTTCATTTCGTTAAACAGGCTACGATTTAGCTCATCAATTTCATTATCTGTTTCAGCTTCAATACCTAATTCGCCACTGGCTACTGACTTAAACTCAATATCTTTGTAGCTCATCATTATTTTTATAGCAAACTCATCAACATCATCAGTAAAATATAATATTTCGTAACCTTTATCTGCTACCAGCTCGGTCTGAGGGAGCTTTTCAAGTTTTTCTACTGATTCACCGGCAGCATAGTAAATAAACTTTTGCTCTTCGGGCATACGGGAGAGATATTCGTCCAGTGTAACCAGCTTCTTTTCCTGCGAAGAGTAAAACAGCAGTAAATCCTGCAGGAATTCCTTGTCAGCACCGAAGTTTTCATATACGCCAAATTTTAACCGACGGCCAAAGGACTGGTAAAAGGCTTCATATTTTTCCCGATCGTTTTGTAAAAGCTGAACCAGTTCGTTTTTGATTCGGTTCTTAATATTATTGGCAATAATTCTTAACTGACGATCATGTTGCAATACTTCCCGGGAAATATTCAGGGTTAAATCCTCAGAATCTACCATGCCTTTTACAAAACTAAAGTAATCGGGCAGCAAATCGGCACACTTGTTCATAATCAGGACCCCGTTGGAATATAGCTCCAGACCCTTTTCGTACTCTTGGGTATAAAAATCGAAGGGCATTTTTTCAGGGATAAACAGAATGGCATTATAGCTGATTAGACCATCGGTACTAATATGAATATGTTTAACCGGCTTATCAAAGCCATAACGTTTTTCAAAATAGAAATTATCATAATCCTCATCTGTCAGTTCATTTTTGTTCTTTTTCCAGATGGGCACCATGCTGTTAATGGTTTGTTCTTCAGTATAATTTTCGTATTTATCCTCGCTGCCCTCTTTCAGCCTGCTGCGGTTTACGTCCATTTTAATAGGGTAGCGAATAAAATCAGAGTATTTTTTTATAATGCCTCTCAGGCGATATTCCTGCAGATATTCATCAAAATCTTCTTCTTCGGTGTTCTCTTTGATTCTCAGGATGATATCCGTACCAACCAAGTCCTTCTCACATGGCTCAATAGTATACCCGTCAATGCCGTTGGATTCCCAGCGATATGCTTCATCGCTGCCAAAGGCTTTACTGATGACCGTAATCTTATCAGCAACCATAAAGGCGGAATAAAAACCTACTCCAAATTGGCCAATGATATCATAGCCATCTTTTAGTTCATTTTCCTGCTTGAAATTAAAAGAACCGCTGCGGGCAATAATCCCGAGGTTATCATCCAATTCCTCTTTGTTCATACCAATACCGGTATCCGAAATGGTCAGGAGTCTATTTTCCCGATCAACGGATAATTTGATGTAGTAACTATCTTTATCAAAGGTGAGATTCTCATCCATAAGTGTCTGATAATAGATTTTGTCGATAGCATCGCTGGCATTGGAAATGAGTTCGCGCAGGAATATTTCACGGTTGGTATAAATGGAATTAATCATCAAATCCAATAGACGTTTTGATTCGGCTTTAAATTGTTTTTTGGCCAAAACACTCTCTCCTTTCAGAAATAAACTACGCTCTGCGTAGTAATATGTAGATAATGGTATATTGTTAGCACTCTCGTCTGTTGAGTGCTAATTTTACTTATTATAGTACTCGGTTTTATGGATTTGTCAACAATGAGGATAATTGATTTCACTGCAAGTGTTTCCTCTGAGGAATCCCGGCGAAAGAATATTATTCACCCCGACCATCGTATTATACCTTTTTAACAGTGGATTCATGGTTAAAAAACTTCCGTTCAGGTTTGACAATTGCCTTATTAACTATACAATATATGTAGCCTGTTAACATGCACAAAGTTGTGCACAAAAACACTTGGGAGGTTTATATGTTATCTATTCGCACTGACCTGTTAAATCCAACTCTGGCTAAAGTATTAAAAACTTTTAAACTTGATAAAACTTTTGTGCGCGGAAAAGGGAACTACTTGTATGACGATCAGGGGAACAAATACCTGGACTTCATTGCCCAGTATGGAGCTGTACCGTTTGGATATAATCCGGATTTTGTATGGGAGGCCCTGGAACGGGTTAAGTCTGAACAGATTCCCAGTTTGGTTCAACCGTCTTTACCGCATGAGCCTCTGCGGCTGGCTAACCGGTTGGCAGATTTAACTCCCGGAGATATTTGTTATGCAACTTTTTGTCAAAGTGGTGCTGAGGCAGTTGAAGCGGCCATTAAGCTGGCCCGGTCTGCTACCGGCAAACTGACTATTATTTCTACCTATAAAAGCTTTCACGGGAAAACTTTAGGAGCATTATCTGCTACCGGAAGGGAAGTATATCAAACTCCTTTTGGAGCACCTGCACCCGGGTTTGCATATATACCTTTCAATGATGCTGATGCATTGGCTGATGTATTAGCTGCCAATAATGATGTAGCTGCTTTTATAGTGGAGCCGGTTCAGGGAGAAGGTGGTATGATCCCGGCTCGACCTGGCTATTTGAAGGCAGTTCAGCAATTATGTAATGAACATGGAGTAGTGTTTATTGCTGATGAAATACAAACTGGTCTGGGACGTACCGGGTATATGTTTGCCTGTGAAGCTGAAGGGATTGAACCGGACGTAATACTGCTGGCCAAGGCCCTTGGCGGTGGCATGCTTCCTTTAGGTGTATGTCTCAGTTCACCGCGTTTTTATAATGATGATTTTGGATCATTGCACAGCTCCACTTTTGCTAACAACAATTTAACCTGTGCAGTAGGTAACGCTGTATTGGATCAACTGCTTCTGAATGATAGTGAACTGATTAAACAGATTAAAATCAAAGGTGAAAATCTATTAAGTAAGGTTCAGCTTCTAGCCGG
Source organism: Syntrophomonadaceae bacterium (assembly GCA_012718855.1). Classification (GTDB taxonomy): domain Bacteria; phylum Bacillota; class Syntrophomonadia; order Syntrophomonadales; family Syntrophomonadaceae; genus JAAYBS01. The sequence goes on along the minus strand of JAAYBS010000100.1, from coordinate 11,572 downwards.
GAAATATCCGGAAGTTATTAAAGAGGTTAGAGGACAGGGCTTGATGATAGGCATAGAATTTCATGACCTGAACGATTGTGGGTCTTTTGATATGGCTTACCTGGTTGATCAGGGTGGTTTTACCGGTTTATTGGCCGGTTATTTACTTAATGTTTTTAATATTCGTCTGGCACCATTTCTTAACAATCCCATGACCCTTAGACTGGAACCGCCGCTTACCATTACGGAAGAAGAAATTGATTATGTTATAAGCGCTCTTTACTCCATATGTGAGATATTAAAGATGAAAGATTATGCTTTGTTATATGCATTTCTCATAGGCGACAATTCCAAGCCGCAAAATATAATTGACTGGCGTTCTGCCAGCCGGAAAATAAAACCCTCCCGCCTGAAAACGGGAGAAGAACCTACGGAAAAATTTGCCTTTATAATTCATTATCCGGCACCGGAAGATGTAGTAGCCAATAATCCCTCGTTTAGCCGTTTCGATCGACAACAGCTGTATCAGTTTCTGGAGTGGCAAAGTCTGACCAGTGATCCTGGGGTTGTATGCCATATGCCGGCGCTTAAATCAGCAGCAGGTAAAGTAGCTGAGGGATGGTTGATTGGAGTACCATTTGGGGCCCGGGAAATAATGTCATTACCCCGGGAACAAGTAGTTGATGTGATTGGCAAAGCAGTTGATATGGGAAAGGAACTGGGGGCCAAAATAGTAGGTCTGGGGGCTTTAACTTCAGTGGTAACCCGTGGAGGCAGATCAGTTACCGGGAAAGATGTGGCTATAACCAGCGGAAACAGCTTTACTACGCTCATGGCTATGGAAGCTTTATTTGAGGGTGCCAAAAAAATGCGTATAAATCTGGAAACGGCCAGAGGAGCAGTGGTAGGTGCAACCGGGTCAATCGGCAGAGCCTGTGCATTAATCCTGTCTGAACAGGTTAGTGTCATAACCTTATTGGGTAATCCCCAGCATGTGGTAAGCAGCAGGAACCGATTACGTTCTTTAAGTGATGATTTGTTCACCTATGCCCGTATACGTATGCAGGAGGGGAAAACTGGCGGGTTAGCTGGATGGCTGAATAAGACCATCCGACTATTGGAGAATAATAGTTCTGGATATAATGAACAACTATTAAATAAGTATCGATCCAATGATGATTTATCGGCTCAATTGGTAGAGGAAATATGTACCAGCATGAATATACCTTTCCCATTGGAAACCAGTTTGGATAATGATTATAGCTTGCCTCGCTGTGAATTAATTGTGGCTGCCAGTAATGCTCCGGAATATCTGGTTTATAAACATCATCTATCGCCGGGCAGTGTGGTTTGTGACGTAGCGCGTCCCGCCGATGTGGCTCCGGAAGTATATCAGCAACGGGATGATGTACTGGTGTTGGAAGGCGGTCTGGTTCAATATCCGGATGACATGGCCTTTGGCCCCAATCTGGGTTACCGTGACGGTGTCAGTCTGGCCTGTTTGTCTGAAACCGCATTGCTGGCATTGGAAGGGGATTACCAGGATTACAGTATAGGAACAAAATTACCTCTGGAAACGGTAGCCTATTTACGCAAATTAGGAGAAAAACATGGTTTGGGACTGGCGGGATTAGTTACTGGAGGAAAGGAAATATCTGACGAAGAAATAGAAAAAATATATGCCAGTTCAATTGTTTTAAAAAAAGCGGATAGTTTGTAAGTTCAATTACAGGTTATTTGCGTAGATGCTTGCTCCTGGAGGCAATAGTATATAAAATAAGGTAACAAGTCCCTGGGGGTGAGTATTTTGGATTTAAAAGAAATATGCATAAGGAAAGATGGCAAATGGTATTTCGGCCAGGCGGAAATGTTTCGCCGTAATATATTAAACATACTGGCATCTCATATAGAACGCGAAGCTGATGGAGGTTTTTGTATTCGTCTAGGAGATGATATCAATCCCATAACCGTAGAAGATGTGCCTTTTTATGCTACGGGGATTTCTGAGAATGAAGATGGTACAATAAAACTAATATTTCATGATTTGCAGGAATACCTTTTGGAAGGTGAAATGCAGCTTTACTTAAAAGGAGATGTTCCTTATATCTCTTATCGCTGGAAAGCTGATACGCGCCTGAGTCGAGGAGTATATTGGAAACTTAGTGATTATTTTGATTTTCGTGGAGAGGAAATATTTATTATTCCACCAGCTTCTACCGGAAATAATCATTAAAATTCAGTTGGCAAACAAAAAAATGAGGGACTTTTTATAGCCGCTCAAAAGTCCCTCAGCGAAAATTGGTTATACTCCCCTGTGTGTATGTCCCCCCCTGCCTTAAATATATGCAAATCCTGTGCCAACATAATTAAAACCAATATTATGGCATTATTAAAATATTAATCCTATAGCATGTATCAAAAAGTAGACACATGCTGTCTCAAAGTGGAGAATGGTTCTCAAATTTGAGACTCTATAAGCGACTAATGTGAGCCGGTCTAAATTGCCTCTCGTCTATAGTAAGGGCGTGGTCGATACTTGCCAGCATAGTTGCCTGATCACGGGGCAGCAGACCTTGAACATTCCAGTAATTAGATACATGGTCGCTTAATACCATGGAGTTTTCACAATTTAGATTCTCAACCAGCAGCCTAATCTCTCGCAGAGCCTCATGGGGGCCTAGCAGTTTAAACTTCCCGTCCTGGTATTCTTCGTATAGTTGGGTTCCGGGAATAGGCACATAGGTTCTTAAACGAATATAATCGGGGCTGAAGGCAGATAAAACTTTGGCACTATTAATAGCATGTTCCTGCATACGTTCCAGGCCGCCAATTCCTACCAGATAGTATTCGCTGGTTTCAATTCCAACTTCTTTTAATTTTAGCCCTGCCGAAATAATTTGTTCGCTGGTGGTACCTTTATTAATTTTTTGCAAGGTTATATCATCACCGCTTTCCATACCGGTATGAATTCTTGATAGTCCTGCTATTTTTAAACGTAATAAATCTTCGGCGCTTTTTTTATTTACAAAACGGGCCGAGCCATAAACCGTAATACGATTCAAATGAGGAAAAAGGCTGTGTGCATATTCAAATATTTCAACCAGCTGATCGGTTTTCATAATAATGGTGTTGCCGTCGGGAAAAAATAGCGAGTGAATATTTTCTCCATAATAATTACGCGCTGATAACAAGTCTTCTTTAATTTCCTGGACACTGCGAAGACGAAATTTTGTATGTTTATACATAGCACAAAAACTACATTTATTATGGGGACAGCCAATAGTAGCCTGTATTAATAAACTATTGGCTTCACTGGGAGGGCGGTAAACGGTTCCTTCATATCGCATACTGTCAACTCCTTTGAGGATAATCGTAACAGAAAAGTTAAAAAATGAAGACTATTAGGGGATGATTTGCATAAATAGGGGATTTAATTGTTGTTTTATATGCCTGAAAGCTATATATTTAAGTAGAAGACGATTATTTTTGTATAAGCGGTTTTAGGAGTGAGTTCATGACCGTAAAAGTATTAATAGTAGATGAAGATGAACGGGAACGTATTGTTTTACGCTATATTATTGAACAAGCCAATAATGTAGAAATAGTGGGAGAAGCTGTTCGACTAATGGAGGCATTACTGTTATGCCAGGAGATAAAAGTCGATCTGGTTTTTATGGATATTACTAATTATAAAATGACAGAACTGGAAACTATCAAAAAGTTTGAAAGTTTGAAAGAACCTCCTTTGTTGGTATTTATAAGCGAAAATAAAGAAACAGCAGCATACGCTTATGAGTCAGGTGTACTGGACTGTATTATTAAGCCCATTGAGCAGCAACGCATTGAAAAAACCATAGATCGAGCCAAGTATCAAATGGCTCACAAAGATATAATTGATGTAATTGTGCGTAACAAATTAAGAGAACGTGTTGATTTTATGCTGGAAAGATATAAAAGCCATGAAGTATATGCCAATAAACTTCCGGTTAGAGAAAAAGGAAAAGTTACATTATTAAATCAAAGTGATGTCGTTTACTGTGAAAGCCAGGCTAAAAAAGTATTTATATGTACGGCGGATGATGAGGGTTATCTTAGCAACTATACCTTAAATGAACTGGAACAACGATTGGATAGTGCAAATTTCTTTCGGGCCCATCAGGCATTTATAGTAAACTTGAATTATATAAAGGAAATAATTAATTTTGGTGAAGGTTCTTATATTCTGCATCTTAATAACGGTAATAAGAATATCATTCTAAGTCGTTCGAGAGCCAAATTACTTCGCCAACGATTAGGGATTCAATAATGTCAAATATACACGAAATAGCACTGAATAAACACAAAATATGACCAGATAGGACAAGCGTGAGTGCCGTGCTACGATAAGAAAATAGGATGTAACCAGGGAAGGAATATTGAAGGATAGGCATTTATACGAAAAGGCCTCTCCTTTTATTTATACACAAACAGGTGAGCCATAAAAAAGTTATGTAAGTATTGGTGGAGTGCAAACTATCCGATATATGCAACCAATCGTTGCAAATATAGAGAAAAAAATCACAAAATGGTTTATAGTGATTCTAGGAAGGAAGAACGTTTTCGAATAAATTAGAAGGGAGGGTCAAATTAATATATTAGTATCACCGTTGCTATGTAAGGGATCGGAATAAAGCGGTGAATGTAAAACCATTATAAAAAATTCGGATAATATACAGGTATAGGAAACTTGATTTCCAGCCTGGAGAGATGGAAGTGATGTGCATGATACCCTTTAGTAAGCTAGAGAGATATGAAGGTAACGAAGCGTTGTTCGAGTTGGTTATGATGTCCATCGTCTCCAGTTATGTTGGTGAGCCCCTCCATGTTCATGCAGAAGGTCTCAGAGGGACCGGTAAAACGACTATTATGCGGGCAGCGCGAGGTATTCTCCCCGATATAACTAGGATTAAAGGATGCGTTTATAATTGTGACCCCAATGCACCACATTGTCCTCATCACAAAGATTTGTCCAAAGAAGAACTTGAGCAGATTGGTGTAGAAGATATCCCTATGCCCTTTTTGGAAATATCCCATTCTGCAAAAGTAGGAACAGTCGCAGGCAGTATTGATATCGGAAAATTGACTGATACCAGCAAACCAGAGGCAAAATTATTACCAGGTCTTATACCACAAGCTCATCGTGGAATATTATTTGTAGATGAGATAAACCGACTGGCAGATACATCTCCTGAAATTACTGATATATTGCTGGATGTAATGGGTAATAAGCCTGGCCATATACAGATTGAGGAGGCTGGACTCCCGGTAGTTGAAGTCAAGGTAAGTGTATCAGTTTGGGCAGCATCCAATCCGGACGAGGACCCGGGGCCACTGGAGGAGATTCGTCGTCAGTTGTCAGACCGGTTTGATATGGTTTGCTACATGGGCAGACCAGACTCAGTAGACATACTGGCTCAAATGTTACGGGAAAATTCACATTCATATAAGATTCGCCAGTCAAAGTTAAATCAACTAAGTGCCAGTGATGAAGCGGCTAATAATGCTATTCGTGAAAATATAGTTAAATGGGCTGGCCAGTATGAAAAAACTGATTTACCGGATTTCCTGCGCAATTATATTGCCCGGCTTTATATTAAACATAATCTGGAAAGTATAAGAGCCATAGAAGCAATGCAACAAGGTGCAGTACTGCACAGCATCATCAGGGGACGTGACAAAGTTTTAATTAATGATGTTACTGATATGATACCGCTGGTTCTGAAACATCGTGTTGATGGTGATTCGCTGGTTAGAATGATTAACGATACGGATTCCAGAACGGTTAAAGACGGAATTCTAAACTTCAAGAGTCGTAAAAACAAGGGGAAGAAAGATAGCGAAGACGAGGTTGACTATTTCCCTAACAGTGCCCGTCCTGTGAAAGAAATGAACAGATCGGAATTAATTAATACTGAAAAAACGCTTACCCCTAAAGACATGTAATTGGATTACAGGGGGGTGTCGGCTTGTCCAATGAACGTATAAATATAGATAAAGCTGCTGCTGTCGGTAATTATTTAGGCTTGTATTTTGGTCAGAATCAGGGTGTACGCCTGGGTGAGAGTACGGTAGTTAGCCGTAAGGCACATGCGCGTATGCCGGAACGAAGAATTAAGGGCCAAATTAAGATTTTATTAAATCGTGATGCAGGTAAAACCTATCTTGATTTTGTTGATACTGATCAGGTAGTACACATTGATACTTATCATAGACCTGGTGAAATTGATCCGCGCGATGTAGCCCGGGCGATATTTACAGCTTTGGACAAACACTTTCTTGAAAAGGACCCCCAGTTACAATATGCCGAAGATGAACGATTCAAGATGGTAATCGAGTATACCAATAAGATATTCGTTACTACCAGCCTTGGCAAGGGTACAGTTTATGAACTGTTTCAGGGGAATTTACGTCCTTACCTGGAAGGTGAAGAAGGCAAAGATCATGTTCATGTTCTAGCCAGACTGAATCGGGATGAATATGCATTAGTATATGTTTTGGTTGAGGCAATTGAAGAAGTTGTACTGTTATCTGAAGTCGAACTGGGCAAGGTTAAAAATATTATCCATGGCAAGCAAAAACAACAGGAAGAAAGTTTTGCCGGATATCTAAAGTTACCTTGGAAAAAATTAAGGGGACAACATGCTACAGCATTACCGGAAAAGGAAAATGTAAATCAGTTAATATTGAAACTGGCGGAAAAGTTTGGTGGGGTTGAAGAAATTCAGGATTTCATGGAAAGTTATAGTACCAATATTTTTAAACGCAAGGGAATTGATCAACAAAAGAAAAAATGGGGTGACGTAGAACACTATGTTGAGGAACTGAAAGAGTTGGGTGTTCTAAAGGAAACTCCAATGGGTACGGTACTTACCAAACAAGGATTAAAACTAACTGATTTTATTATTAATCACAAATGTGAATTGGAAACTGAAATAAGGCGTAATATGAGGAAAGCTCCGGCCGGGGGGACCAGCAGATTCAAAAAAATGGGCAAGGTGGAAAACCGGAGCAGTCAAGTGGAGTTTACCAACCGTAATAAAACCATTAATAACAGGGATGGTACCTGGTCAGGCGATTTGGCTGTTCCTGAAACTATCATTCAGGCGAAAAAGAATTCTATTTTACGCGGAGATCCTGGTTTAACGATAAAGCGCTCAGATCTTCATTATTATGAAAAAAAGAGTTATATTCCCATTGACGTTTGTCTGGTAATAGACGCCAGTGGAAGTATGGCGGGAGACAAGCGTCAGGCGGCCTGTTACCTGGCGGAGCATTTGTTATTAACCGGCAAGGAAAAAGTAGCCGTAGTTACTTTTCAGGAACGCAGCAGCAGGGTGGTAGTTCCTTTTACTCGTAATCAACAAGTTTTACGTAAAGGGTTGGCTACTATTAGTCCGGCTGGACTAACTCCAATGGCAGACGGTATAGTAACCGCAGTAAATTTAATTCAAGAAAGCCGGGTGCGTAACCCGTTGATGGTTTTGATTACTGATGGAGTACCAAATACACCTTTATGGACTCTGGATGCCAAAGTAGATGCACTGGAGGCAGCTGCTCAAATTCCTGAAGCCAATATCAGATTTATTTGTATAGGGGTGGAATCCAATCATTTGTATTTGGAAAAGCTGGCTGAACGGGCAGAGGGTATTTTATATACAGTAGATGATTTGAATCGGGATAATTTAATAAATATTGTTCGAGCTGAGAAAAAATCAATGTTAAAAAATAATCGAGCTTAAAAATTTAATAAGCAGGTTGGCAAACGGTATGTTTGCTAAAAATAACTCCTCCTTCATAAGCGAGTATCGTTTTTTGGTACTCGCCTTTTTTTGCCTGTTTATAAATAAAAATGGCATAAAAAAAAGACGAGCTTCGTAAGCATAGAAAAGGAACTTGTAGGAGGGCATAAAAAGATGAATCAAAAATTTATTATTTCAGTTGCAATTTTTGTACTGGCCATCTGTTTGGTAAGTGGGGGATGTCAGCCAAATGAAAAGGTGGAGAACCTGAAAAGTTTAAAGGATTTGGTAAACCTGTTACCGGAACGGCCAGTTGATAAAACTGCCACAGTGGAAGCTCCGGCTGTTGTTAATACTGATATAGTGACCCAAAGTATAGAAATGCGGGAAGTGTTGCTGTATTTTAATGACTCTGAAGGTAAACTGATTGTGGAGAAAAGGATGATTCCCAAACAGGAAGGAATGGCACGCAAAACTTTGGAGGAGCTGTTTAAAGGGCCCCAGAGCAAAGAATATTCAGGAGTAGTACCTGAAGGGACCCGATTAAGAGATATAAATATTAAACCGGAAGGCCTATGTGTAATTGATTTAAGTAAAGAGGCCACACAAATTAAAAATGCTTCTGAGGAAAAAATAATGATAAGTGCAATAATTAAGACAGTAGGACAATTTCCTTCCGTGGAACAGATATCTTTTCTGATGGAAGGGCAACCAGTAACTGCTTTAGGTGAATATGTTGATCTGTCAGCTCCATTACCGACTTCTGCCAATTTGTAAAAGGTTTTTTATATATAAACTGCAAATAGGGAGTAGAGTAAATTTACTACTCCCTTATTTTATTGTCTGTATCGGTGCAAAATATGGAATATATAATATAAAAGTGATACATTAATTATTGAATCTTAAACTAGCAGCTTATTATTAATGAGGTGTATAAAATGAAAAATAACCCCATTGGAGTATTTGACTCAGGCGTTGGAGGTTTAACCGTAATAAAAACCATGGCTGAACAGCTTCCGGGAGAAAGTTTTATATATTTTGGAGATACGGCTCATTTACCTTATGGCAGTAAATCACCGCAACAATTAATGAGCTATGCTCATTATATTGTAGAATATTTGCTGGAGTATAAAGTCAAAGCTATCGTGGTTGCTTGCGGAACTCATTCTTCTATAACCGTGCCGCAAATGTATAACCAATATAATGTTCCGCTTTTGGGGGTAGTTAATCCGGCCTCCCGGGCAGCTATAAGAACAACGCATAATGGGAAGATTGGAGTTATGGCTACGCAAGCTTCAGTAAACAGTAAATCCTACTCTCGACAAATAATTGAATTACAACCCCATGCCCGGGTTTATGAAGTAGCCTGTCCACAATTTGTTCCCCTGGTGGAATCAGGTCAACTGCAGGGAACGGAAGTTAGCAATATAGTGAATGAATATTTGCAACCTCTTATGCAGGCTGGAGTAGATACTATAGTGCTGGGTTGCACACATTATCCTTTTTTATCTACAGTTATCAGCGAATGTGCCGGGCCAGGAGTTACAGTAATTGATCCCTCTTTAGAAACAATAGCTGAATTAAAAGATTATCTGCAAAAAAGGGATTTATTAAATAATGCAACAATAGCTACCCGTCGGGAATTTGTTGTTAGTGGGGATGATTCATCATTTAATAATGTAGGAAGGTTATTGCTGGGAGATATGATTACTCTGGTAGGTCGGGTGGAAATGCAATGTTAGCCAAAGTAGAATGCCTGTATTGATATGATTGGGATTAATAATAGATGGAGGAATAATATGATGAGACCAAATGACCGGAAAAATGATGAGATGAGGGAGGTAAAGATTAGCCCCGGTTTTATAAAACACCCTAACGGGTCAGTTTTAATTGAAGCAGGTGATACCAGGGTCTTATGTTCAGCTATGATTGAGGACAAAGTACCTTCATTTTTAAAAGGAACTGGGTCAGGTTGGATAACTGCGGAATATTCACTATTACCGTCTTCAACCGAGACCAGAACACCACGTGAAGCAGCCCGCGGTAAGGTTACCGGAAGGACCTCAGAAATTCAACGTTTGATTGGCAGATCCTTACGCGCAGTAGTTGACCTGACTAAATTGGGTGAAAGAACTATCTGGATAGATTGTGATGTAATTCAGGCTGATGGTGGAACTCGTACAGCTTCTATTACTGGCAGTTTCATTGCTTTGGGGCTAGCCCTGCAAAAAATGAAAGCAGAAGGGATATTGGAAAGTATTCCTTTAAATGATTATGTAGCAGCCATCAGTGTAGGAATTCTGGATGGAGTACCAATTTTGGACTTGGAATATGTGGAAGATTCACAGGCTGATGTTGATATGAATGTAGTTATGACTGGTAAAGGTAAATTTGTAGAAATTCAGGGGACAGCTGAAAATGAACCTTTTGACAGAAACCAATTGGATGCTCTGTTGCAATTAGCTGAAAAAGGAATTCAGGAGCTAATTACTTTACAAAAATCAGTGTTGGGGGAGCTTTATGAAGACTCTATTACTGGCAACCCGTAATGAAGGTAAAAAAATGGAGTTACAGGAGATGCTAAATGATATAGGTATTTCCGTTATAAATCTACATGATATACCACCTTTACCGGAAGTGGTTGAGGACGGCAAGACTTTTAAGGAAAATGCTGAAAAAAAGGCATACGAGACTGCAAAAGCTACTGGTTACTGGTGTTTAGCTGATGATTCAGGCTTAGTGGTAGATGCATTAAATGGGCAGCCGGGAATTTATTCGGCCCGATTTGCCGGTCCTGAAGCCAGTGATGAAAATAATAATCATAAATTACTGGATTTAATGAAGGGTATTGATGAATCAAAAAGAACTGCCCGATTTGTTTGTTGTATGGCACTTAGTACCCCGGAGGGGGAAACCCTGGTGGTTGAGGATTATTGTGAGGGCATTATTCTAAGGCAACCAGTTGGTGAACAGGGATTTGGCTATGACCCGTTATTTATGCCACAAGGGTATAACCAAAGTATGGCCCAGTTATCCCGCCAGGAAAAAAACTTAATCAGCCATCGAGGCAAGGCACTTAACAGGATGAAACCGATTATTATTTCCAAAATGAGCGAATAGGCGTTGTTTATGAAGATTGCAGTTACGGGTGATACTCATGGAAAAATTGAAGAGGTCAGGCAAAGTATTATACCTCATCAGGTGGGAGGGCTATTTTTTACCGGCGATTTTTATGGCGATGGATTAAAGCTGTCTGGGGATTTAAAAGTAGACTATTATGGGGTAACGGGTAACTGTGATGTTTTTCGTAAAGGTAAAGAAGAGCAACTAATCGAACTGGGTGATTTAAGGTTTTATTTGGTTCATGGGCATCAATACAGCGTAAAACATAGAGGGTTGCAGTCGCTGTATTATCGCTGTCAGGAACTAAAGGCTCAGGCAGTTATATATGGACATACTCATATCGCACAATGTGAACAGATAGATGATATATGGTTTATAAATCCAGGCAGCCCGACTAATCCACGAAATAAAATTAAAACCTGGGTGTTGCTGGAGTTATATCAAGATAGAATAAAACCTGCTATACAAAATATTTAATAGAAACAGATAATTTTAAATATAGCCGTTATGAGACATTTAAAATAAGAACATGTAAATAAATGTTATGTATTCATGATTAAAATAAGGCGATGTTCTTGAAAGGATTATAGATATGCGCTATATTTGGTAGGGGTTAATAATTAACCTAGTTTCATACGTAAAGGATGTTGACTGTGGGAATAATACCTGATTATGTAGGAGTATCAGCGTTT
>JAAYBS010000099.1 GCA_012718855.1 Syntrophomonadaceae bacterium | reverse complement strand
TCTTCTTTCAGGAGTTCCATGACCACTTTGGCTTTAAATTCGGCTGTGTAGCGATTTCTCTTTTCCATACTAATAGTTTAGCTTATTTTTTCCCGGCAGGTGTCTCACTACCTGGGAGCATTATAATTGGCCGATAATTACATGCGATTATATTGTGCTTATTTTATTCTGGTGACATATACGTCGTTATCTATACCTTCAATGTGAATTTGATAATTTCCATTATAGTCAGGATAGATTCTAACGTCAGGTTTCATTGCGTAATGATACTCAAATTCGGGGGAGATTTGTTTCCATTCTTGACCATTCTCAAGTTTTATTATCGTATCTCGATACCAACCTTCAAATTCGCCAGCTATATTCGATTCAATTATTTCATCTGCCGGAGATGCAGATTTCTTTAAATAATCTGGTACATAAGATGTATAAGAATCTACTGTTAGGGGACTTTTACTAACTATCACCCCATTTTGGTATATGACATCACAGATTGGAACACTAACATAATTCCCAAAGTTCCGGTATAGCGTTCCAGCACCGTCAGGTTTATGGTTCTTAAAAATTATCTTGAGAGTGTAACTGTTAGGTAACGTTTGTTCGCCATACCCTTCCCATTGTGACAAACTCTTTAGTCCTCCAATATAAGTGCCTTTGTCCGGAATAGCCTGTTTACCTTGCCCACAAGGCATATTATTAACAACATCCCCTTCATAAATCATTCTATTAGGGAATGTCATTTTGAACTTGCCATTAGGTACCGGCATTCCATTAACAAATTTTCCTTCTATGGTTACGCCATTTTTAGTAGTTAAAACTCCATGACCATTTGCTGTTCCATTAACGATATCGCCAACATAATGGCCTAGTGGAATTTCGATTTGATCTGTAGTTATTGAATTGTCTACTGGGTTTTCGGATTGGACTGTATGCGTTAATGGCATATTTTTTATCGTGATAACTTGGGTAGAACTGTCCCAGTTGACAGAATAACCAAATGCTTCCCCCACAAATCTAAGTGGCGCAAGAGTTCTGCCATTCACGATCTTACCTGGGACATCTAATTGTCGTGCTTGCCCGTTGATAGTAGGGCTTAGTGAGCCAATAGGCAGTATTACCGATGTAGTTCCTTTTTGTGCCGTGGCAGTTTGAGTATTTGAGTCCCAGCTAACCGTTGCCCCCATAGCTTCAAAGATAGCCCGTAGGGGGACCAAGGCTCGACCATCCTCAATTACAGGTTGAACCTCAAAAGTAAGCTGCTTGCCGTCCAAATTAACCGTGGGTGATGCTAGGGCAGAAGCGGACAGCACAAAAACAAGCAGCAGTATAATAGCTACTATTGAGAATCGCTTATTTCTCACTTAATAACCCCCTTAATAGTTGTTCATTGAACATTCGGTTAAGCAGTAGGTAAATCCTGCCATTAGAGGGCTAGTTGCACAGTCGGGTAAAATGGGAGGATGATTCCAGCAGTAAAAAAAGAGGGGAAAGGCAGGGTTTCCTGAGGAAATAGCGAAAAGGAAATAGAAGCAATTAGTGGAAATGTGACCCAATAGGAAAAGGGGCAATTATTTGCCCAACTCTTGCAGGTGGCTTTCGATGCGATTCAACCGCTCCAACAGCAGCCGGGCGCCCTGGATGATGCGATCATCCTCCGCCGGATGCGGACGCAGATAACGCAGCGCGATATCTTCTCCCAGAGCTAAACTAGCCCGGGCGGTAGCAGTTGAACAGAACAACTGAGTAATATTTTGAGATAGATCCAGCAGTGTACACGAAAAGTGTGGATATTTCTGGGCTAATCAATATGCAAAACTCTCAATTAAAAAGGGTGTATAATTTTGCCATTAAATGTGCATGAGTGGTAATATACAATATCAACATTACTAAATATGCGGATTTTGCATAACTCAATTAATCCTTCAACAATGTCACTCTGAGCGATAGCGAAGAGTCTTGTAAATGCCGTAGATCCTTCGCTACCGCTCAGGATGGCACTGTAAAAGTAACATGATAATCAAAGAAAAGCTTATTATGCAAAACTCTCAAATATCTTAAAAAGAGTTATTCGGTTTTGATTTACTGATTCTTTAGGCTGGAGATAAATATGTCAAAAGTGAGACTTTTGCATAATTCAAAAAAATGCCTTTAAAAAGGGTAGCTAAATCTATTTACCGCAAACATCAATACAGTTATTACCATATTGGTGAGATAGTAATGGTCAAATTATGCTGATTGCTA
>JAAYBS010000098.1 GCA_012718855.1 Syntrophomonadaceae bacterium | reverse complement strand
GGTATTATGCATTGTTATTCCGGTCATCTTCCTCTGGCGGTAGAGTTAATGAAAGCTAATTTTTATATCTCCTTTGCCGGTCCGCTTACCTATAAAAATGCTCGCAAGACCCATGAAGTAGCAGCTAAAATCTCCTTTGACCGTATATTGGTCGAGACAGATTGTCCGTATCTGTCCCCTGAGCCACTGCGGGGGCGCCGCAATGAACCGGCTAATGTTTATCATATTGCAGCCAGGTTGGCTGAATTACGCAGTAAGACCATTGAGGAAACCGGATATATTACTTCCCGTAATGCTCGAACCGCATTTCATCTTCCCGAATAGACTAAAAAAAGGACTGCCTATCCCGGCAGTCCTTTTTTCATACGCTCTTATTTATACATTTCTTCAATCTGGGCAGCAAAGTTCTTAAGAATATTGCGATGTTTATTTTTTAGGGTGGGGGTTATTTCATCCAGCGCTTCCAAAAATCTGCGGTTGGAGATTACATATTGCTTGATACTTTCGTAATTTTCCAATCCCTGATTGGCCTCGGCAATATCCTGATCGATCAGGGTTCGTAGCTCAGGACTTTCAGCGATATCATCCCCGACCTGGACTATAACCCGGGCGGCCCCTTCACCAAAGTAGACTATTTTCGATTCATCAATTTCTACTCCCAGGGATTTTAATGCCGGTATAACCGTTTCAAACTTCGGTACTACTACTGCTCCGACAAACTTTCTTTCATCTGCTACCGCACAGATTTGTTCGATATAACGGGCAGTGGAGAAAGCACCTTCTACTTTGGCACGGGGAACATTTTTGCCGGTATCCAGTACCATAATGCTCTTTTTACGGTCAATAATTTTATAATAATCGACCCCTAATTTACTATTGTAAACGGTAGTGGCAATATCGCCGGTATGGAAAAACCCATCCTCATCAAAGGCTTCGGCAGTTGCCTGCGGGTTATTATAATACCCCTGAAACAACATGGGACCTCTGACCAGCAGCTCACCATCCTCGGCAATTTTTTCTTCGGCATAATAATTGGTTGGACCCATTGACCCGGGCAAAACAGCTTTGAGGTTGCTGAAATTGACGGCATTCATGGTTTCGGTTAATCCATAGCCTTCGCAAACTCTTACTCCCATAGCCATGAGAGATTTGCACAGGTTAGGCGGCAGACCGGCGGAAGCGGAGAAAGCCATCTCGAAATTTCCCCCCAAAATATATCTGACTTTGCTGAAAACAGTTTCATCAGCCCAGGCATATTCTTTTTTCAAATCCTCCGGCAACTGGTCAATAAGATTTACATCCAGCCCCATGTCAATAAATCCTTCTTCATCACTAACATAATCAACAGCTCTGATACCTATATCCATAGCCTTTTCAAATGCAGCCTTGCCTTCTGGAGTCGCCGAAGCGGCTTCGCGCAGGGCCATATAAATTCTTTCGAAAATGCGTGGTACGGAACAGAACCAGGTAGGCTTGAACATCTGCATATCAGCTATAACTGTCTGAGGTGAATCTGCATAGGCTATCGTCTGGCCCAGGCAAATGGATTGCATCTGACCGCATTGTCTTTCGTAAGTATGTGACAGGGGTAGGAATGATAGCAAAACATCATATTCATTACGCATACAGTCATTGCGGGTCCACATATTATTATCCGCATTTACTGCATACATAAAAGAGGAATGAGTGTGCACTGCGCCTTTAGGGTCACCAGTTGTTCCTGAGGTGTAAATTATACTGGCCATATCCCATACTTTTATCTCATCACATGCTTTTTCATAGCAATAGGGATTTTTATGCATATATATGCGTCCAATTTGCTGCAGTTGACTTATATGCATAAAAGCAGGGTGGTCAGGTAAAGGAGAGTTATCTTCCATAACAATTACTTTTTCCAGACTACTCATTTCTTCCAGGGCATCATGGACTTTTTCAGCGCCAGCCTGATCTTTTACTATAATTACCCGGGCGTTTGAATTGTTGACAATATATTGCATCTCTTTGCTTGAAAATGAGGGGTAAATGGTAACCGTTACTGCCCCTGCCCCCAGAATGGCAAAATCAGACCATAACCACTGCGGGCAATTATAGGCCATTATCGCAATGCGGTCCTGCTTTTTTATTCCCAGCGATAACAAGCCGGCAGTTAAATCCCGTACTTTCATGCCTACCTCTGCATAGGAAAGGCTGGCAGTTTCAGGGGAGCCAGGGGCGACCCGGAACCATTGACAGCGACGTTCTCCAAACTTAAATACGGCGTCATTCAATAACTCAGGCAGGGTACACATTCTAAGTTGTTCTCTGTTGATCATGCTGCTACACTCCTTAAAATAATTTAATATTGTGACTATTCTGATTATAACCTGCAGGCCGGGATAGTTTAAGAATTTTTTGCTGGTAAAATAATACAAGCCAAAGCAGGTAGTGATTTTAAGTTTTGTCCAAACCGCTTATTTCGATATTATAAATTTTTAGGACAAACTTTATACTTCTTTTCAACACCTTTTTTAGCAGGTGAAGAATAAAATAGTTAAAAAAGGATAATAATTGTAATATAGCTTGTTTTGACTGGATTCCTGTAAATGGAAATAAATCCAATTATTACAGCAAAAGGTTGACTTATTGACTGGGTATTTACTAAAATAAGAAGACCCTGGGCCGTTAAAAATATTTTTAATTGGCTGGGAAGAAAAGGAGGAGAGTTATGGGTATTGTGTGGACCAGGAAAAGCACTTACCTGGTTGCCAGTATCGCTGCACTGGCACTATTATTGGTAAGTCTGTTCTTTGCCCTACAAAAACCAGTGACGCTTGCAGTTGACGGTAAAGAAATTCATACACGCGCTTTCTTTGCCAATTCAGTTGGGGAGGTTTTAGAAAAGAATAATATTACTCTGGGGGATAAGGATAGCATTGAACCATCTTTAAACAGCAGAGTAACAAAAAATATGATAGTAAAAGTAAATCGGGCTTTTAAAATCAAAGTTATTGCTGATGGAAAAACTACTGAAATTATTACTACTGCAGTACCGGTGAAAGAGGCTATTAAATTAGCCGGAATTAAACTGGGGAGTATGGATGTAGTGAAAACCCTGCCAGCAGTAAAAATTATTCCCAATCAGGAAATCGAAGTAATCAGGGTAACACAAACGGAAGAAACAGTCGAAGAGCCAATCCCTTTTGGTGAAGAATTGACCGTTGACCATTCGCTGGAAAAAGGATTAACCCGTACGGTAAGCCAGGGAATTAATGGACTGGCAAATAATACAGTAAAAATTACCTATCATAATGGTCAGGAAATAAAACGGGAAGTAGTAAAAACTGAACAAATCAGAGAACCAAAAAACAAAGTTGTAGCGATGGGAACTATTACTTCTGTATCCCGCAGTGGCCAGAATTTAAATTTTAGGGAAGCCAGATATATGACTGCTTCTGCCTATACTTATACCGGCAGTCGGACAGCTACCGGCAAAACTCCTGCAGTAGGTATGGTAGCTGTTGACCCCCGTGTTATCCCACTGGGCACCAGGTTATATGTTGAAGGATACGGATATGCAGTTGCCTCAGATACTGGAGGCGCAATTAAAGGGGACCGATTGGATCTATTTATGGAACAACATTTGCAATGCGTTAACTGGGGACGAAGAACCGTAAAGGTTTATGTCCTAAATTAAAAATTCTAAAATAATCTCCCAAAAGACCTTTTCAAAATATTTGAGAGGGTCTTTTTTTCATCCAAATATTGCCTCGTTTGAAATAATCAAAAAGTTAAAAACTAAACTTGGATTAGTTTTAAGGAGGTGAAAGAGATGAAAAAACAAACCTTAGTGGTACTCTGCATTAGTATCCTGTTACTATCTATGATAGGTTGTCAAACGACTGCCAAGAAACCAATGACTAACCGAAGCACTAACATTACCAACACAGGTGAAATGACGCCCAGTGAACGGAGGGTAATGGCCAGCAAGCTTTCCAATCTGGCTGAAAATGTAGATGGAGTTCAAAGAGCCGCGGTAGTTGTAAGCAGTATTGCCATGACAAATAATATGACCAGCAGAACTCCTACCAGTACAACTGCTAACAAAAACATTAACCGAGTTGTCAATCCGGAAGGAGTAGGCAATGTAAATCCCAATACCGTAGGTAATGCTAATCCTACACAAACAGCTGTCAAAGGAAATTATTCCGGTCTGATAGTAATGGTAGGACTAAATCTGGATTCAAAGACTGAAAATAATCCTACGATGGCTCGTAATATCAAGCAAACTGTAGCCAACAAGCTAAAAAATAGTGATCAGAGAATATCTCAAGTTTTGGTTACAACTGATCCAACGCTGATTCAGCGCATTAATGATGTTGCTGCCGGGATTATTCAGGGGAAACCAATTAATAATTTTGAATCAGATATTAAAGATATGATTACAAAGATTAAACAGCAACAACCAGCCTTCTAAATGATCATCATAATTAAACCTGAGTGCTATTTAATACACTCAGGTTTTTTCTCATGGACGGAAATATTTCCAAATAGCATACCGGATAGTATTGTATAATAGGCATAAACATTAAACAGGGGATAAGCAATGATTAAAACTTCTACCATATCAGGACTAAAAACCATTATGGATAAATATAAGCTATTTCCTAAGAAAAAATGGGGACAAAATTTTCTGGTAGATGGCAACATATTAACCAAAATTGCTGATCAGGCTGCTGCCAGCGGGGTGCCTTATACAATGGAAATTGGCCCGGGGTTGGGGGCTTTAACTACAGAATTGGCCGCTCGTTTCGAGGGAGTATTAGCAATAGATATTGATAATAGTCTGGAACCAGCCTTGAGGGAAGTCATACAGGGTTTACCGCAAGTCCAGTTGTTATTTGCGGATATACTTGATATTAATATCGAAGCAACATTGGATCACTATTTTCCTGCCACTAAATCCGGTTTTATTGTATGTGCCAACATTCCATATAACATTACCACACCAATAATATTTAAATTGTTGGAAGAATGCTCTGCTATGCAGGGAGCCATTTTAATGATACAGAAGGAAGTGGCCGATCGTATCCTGGCAAATCCGGGAAGCAAGGATTATGGCCTGCTTACACTTATGACCCGTTACCGGGCTGATGTTCAGCTAATAACCAAAGTATCGCGTAATTGCTTTTATCCCCGACCAGAGGTGGACTCCGCGGTAATAAAGCTGATGCCGCTCTCAAACCCTCGTGTATTAGTGCCAGACGAGGGAGAATTTAAAGGATTGATGCGATCTGCATTCCAGATGCGCCGCAAGACCATGCTGAATATATGCCATACTTATTATGAGGTTGATAAACAATTTGCTCAGGTTAAACTGGATACTATCGGGATAAACCCGATGATACGCCCGGAGCAATTAAGCCTGGAAGACTTCGCCCGCATAGCAGTTGGGTTTAAGGAAAATTGAGATGAGTAAGAAATTAGAACCTAACTTACCTTTTACTGACTGGGTCTGACAGTTTTAAGTTCTGTTTTTTATATTTGAGGGTTTTATTTGAAGCATCAGGTTCTGGAATAGGATTTAAGTAAAGAAAGCAGGGTGCAAATAGGCCCAATATCCTAACAATTATTCCGGTAAGACGTCCGGTTGTCGTCAATTCGAGTTTTATTGACGAGGAATTTTATTTTATTCGGT
>JAAYBS010000097.1 GCA_012718855.1 Syntrophomonadaceae bacterium | reverse complement strand
TTGGGGAATCTGATAATTAATTGATTATATTGTCGTATCATGGTATATTTTGGTTAATTATATTTTTTTATTTATAATTCGCCTGAATTATTTTATATAAAGAGAACGAATAGCTTACCGGTTATTAAGAAAGGAGTTGTTATTATGAAAGTTAATAATATGAAAGCTATTACCAAACTTTTTACCGGTTTTCTGATGCTGGCTTTACTAATAGGCATTGTAGGTTTCCTGAATTGGAAAGATATAAATCAGATTCAAAATGGCACACAGGAAATTTATACCCAGATAGTACTGCCGTCCAAACACCTGGCGACTATAGATTCTGCTTTGCTGGAATCGGGACGGGATGGCTTGGAATTCATCGTGGTAAATACCCCGCAAGACAGGCAAGCGGTTAAACGTTCTATTGATAAAAACCTGAACGAGGCTAAAGTAGCATTGGATGAGCTTAAAACTTATGATATTTCAGCAGAGGAGCAACAGGAACTTGACCGATTAGAGCAAACCTTTGAATCTTATTCAAATAATATAAATAAATATACAAAGTTAATCGAACAGGGTGAAGTTGAGCAGGCCATGGTTGTGTTGGCCGGTTCCCTAACGGATGATGCAAATAATATTGATGCAGCTACTGACACCCTTAACCAGTTAAATGAAAATGCAGCTCAAGAATTACATATGAACGCTAAGAAAATATATTCCCAGACCACCATGAAAATAATTATAATGACGCTGCTGGCAATTTTACTGGCCATTGCCGCTGCCTTTTACCTGGCGGGTAATATTGCAGCTCCGATGGCTGTAGCAGCTGAAGATTTAAAACAAATGTCTCAGGGCGATTTTACTATGTCAATTTCAACAGATTATTTACAGCGCAAGGATGAGGTAGGTGTACTGGCTCAAGGTCTGGACGCCATGATACGTAACACCTCTGCGCTTATAGCTAATATTGCAGTGGTAGCCGGGGATGTACTTAATAGTAGTCAGCAGCTTTCCATGGTCGCGGAAAATGTTGTCGCTACTACCGAAGAGTCTTCAGCAGCCACGGAAGAAGTTGCTGCCGGATTGGAAGAGGTTTCCGCTGCTGCTGAACAAATGACTGCTTCCGGACAGGAAATTGGTGCAGCTTTGGAAGAAGTTGATCGGGAGATGAATAATAGTAACCAGCAGGCGCGGGATATTGGACAAAAAGCTCTGAAGATTCAGCAGGAGGCTCAACACTCTACTAATTCCGCCCATAATGTTTATCAAAACATTGAAGCCAAATTAGTGAAAGCGATCGAAGATGCCCGGGTGGTAGATGAAATATCCAGCCTGGCTGATAATATAGGGGGCATAGCTGACCAAACTAATTTATTGGCACTTAATGCTGCTATTGAAGCTGCCCGTGCCGGAGAACAGGGAAGAGGTTTTGCTGTAGTTGCCGAAGAAGTCAGAACCCTGGCGGAACAATCTGCTACAACGGTTTCCAGTATTCAAACCCTTACCACACAGGTACAGGGGGCTATTGCCAACCTGGTAGATAATTCCAATGAATTACTCAAGTTCATAGATCAAATAATGCTTAAGGAATTGCAAAATATGAATGAAATCGGCAAACAATATGCCAGTGATGCCAGAATGTTTGAAGAGTCAAGCACGAGGGTAGCCGAATTGACCAATAATGTGGTCAGCGCTTTTGACGAAATCAACCATGTTATTGAGTCGGTAGCAACTACAATGAACCAGAGCAGTATTGGGGCTCAGGAGGTTGCCAAAGGTGCCGAGGAAGGCAGCAAGGCCATGATAGGGGTAAGCGAAACTTCTGCCCAATTGTCTGAAATGGCAGAACAGCTACAGGGAATGGTAAACAAATTCAAAATCAATCTTTCATAGGTAAGAATAATTTTATAAATATATCCGTAAGGGGAGGAAAAGAGCAGCCTCCCCTTTTTTAGTTTCTGATGGGATGGAAAGGTCAATATTATTGACTCCTAAAAGAGATCCTTCATCGCCTGCAGTTCCTCAGGAGGACATTTATGATACATTTTGTCATTAGGTTCTTCGATATCCAGATAATCAAGCCACATTCTGGCAATTCTTACCCCCAAAACAATCCCGAGTACAGATATGACCGTGAAATTCATGGGCTTTTTATAAATCCTGCTCAAAATAATTCTTCACGTTTTTCAATCCCCTTTTTGATATGTTTGACCGACAGAAACCCGCCCTCCCGGCCATATTTTACCGCCTGTATCTCGGCC
>JAAYBS010000008.1 GCA_012718855.1 Syntrophomonadaceae bacterium | reverse complement strand
TTCCAGCTCAGGACTCAAAGTGGTAGGCCGTAACCGTTTACGTTCAACTGATATAAAAACTATGCCCTATCCGGGTTTCCCTACGGATATGCAACCACAAATGATGAGCCTTTTATCAACCGTACGTGGTACCAGTATTATGGTGGAAACCATATTTGAAAACCGTTATATGCATGTACAGGAACTGCGCAGAATGGGAGCTGATATAAAAGTTGAAGGCCGGGTGGCTATCATTAAGGGAAAAAATCATCTTGAGGGTGCCTTTGTAGAAGCTACTGACCTGCGAGCCGGGGCTGCACTTATCCTGACTGGTCTTCAGGCTGACGGTGAAACTGTAATTAGTAGAGTTGACCATATTGACAGGGGTTATGAAAAAATTCATAAAAAGTTAAAAATTTTGGGAGCTGATATTGAAAGAAGAGATAATTTTTAAGGGGGCAACCCTTTATTTTTTTTTAAGCATTAATGATTTTATAAAAAATATCTGTTATAATCAATCTCAGTAAATACGGGGATTGGTGAAATCTGATTATGAAGCAAACCTCCCATCGATTTATTCGTTTTTCCATATTAATGTTAATTATTGTAGTTTCCTCTTATCTATTTTTACATAGTTCATTTTTTAATATTGAGAAAGTCGAAGTGGTTGGTCTAAATCTTGTATCCCGGGAAGAAGTAATTAACCTGGCCAGTATCACTATTGGAGGAAATATATTTAAGCTCAATGAAGAGAGCGTAATTAGAGCTGTTAAAACTCATCCAATGATTAAGAAGGCTACCCTGTCCCGACATTTACCGAGAACGGTTGAAATTATGATAGAGGAACGAAAGATATGGGCTCTTATACCGTACAATGATATAGTTCTGTGCGTGGCTGAGGATGGCATATGTATTGATAAATCCACCCATTTTGAGGCATCTTATCCGATAATTACTGCCGATGAAATGCCGGCCAGAGTAAATCTGGGACAACCAGTATACCCTGCTGCTGTTAGTTTGGCTAAAAAAATCTGGGATTCACTTTCCGAAAATGATCAGGTACAAATTTCTGAATTTCATTATGAAAACAAGAGTAAAGAAATGATAATTTATACGGTTAAAGGAACAGAAATTAGATTCGGTAATGCAGATCGCTTTCAGGAAAAGGTCGGGCAAATTAGTCAGACATTTGCAATTGAAGCTGATTTTGCCGAGAATGGCATGGAAGCTTTGGAATATATTGATCTAAGGTTTAAGGGTCAGCCGGTAGTCAAAACCAGAGATTAATAATACATAATATTTGAAACTGAGAAGGGGATAACTATGCGTAACAAAGGGGCGCAAATATCAATAGCCTTGGTATGTATCGTGTTGGGTATAATGCTGGCTATACAATTTAAGACAACGGAGAATCTTGAATCCAGTCTTTTACCGGAAAGGGTTACGGAATTGACCAATAAATTAACCCTGGTAACCGAAGAACGTGATGCTCTGGCCGAGGAAGTAATTTCTTTACGCAACAAACTGCAAAATGTAAGACAAAATGATCAGGCTCTGGCAGATTTGCAGGAAGAGCTTCAGAAAGCCAATATGGCAGCAGGTTTATCGGATATCAAAGGTGCAGGAATAATATTAACCCTAAACGATAGTGCTTCGGGTTTGCAAGCAGGTGAAAATCCTAATGTTGGTTTGATACATGATCTGGACTTGCTGATTCTGGTAAATGAATTAAAAGCATCTGGTGCTGAAGCTATATCAGTAAATGGGAAAAGAATAGTAGCGATGTCAGAAGTTCGCTGTGCGGGCACGACTATTTTAATTAATTTAGATAAAATTGCTCCGCCTATTACAATTAAAGCTATCGGTAATCCGGATATGCTGGACAGTGGAATTCAAATGCGCGGTGGGTATTTGGAACAGTTAAAACATCTGGGTGTACAAGCTCATGTACAAAAGTCAGAGAACATACTTATACCTGCTTATAACGGAACGATGAAGTTTAATTATGCGATACCGGTAGAGAACAAGGAAAAGGTGGAATAATAGGTATGTGGTTGTTAATCATTTTTTGTCTGTTAATTGGTCTTGTAATCGGTTTTCAAATACCGATCCTTTTACCGGTAGTATTAGCAAAATATATGTCTATTGCAGTATTGGCGGCGTTGGATTCGGTTTTTGGGGGCATTAGGGCCTATATGGAAGACGGCTTTGATAATACAATTTTTATAAGTGGCTTTATTGTAAATACTTTTCTTGCGGCCGGATTAGCCTATTTTGGAGATCGACTCGGTGTGGAATTATATTTAGCAGCAGTAGTGGTATTTGGTGTACGAATATTTCAAAACCTTGGAATTATTAGGCGTTATTTGCTGAAAAAATATTGAAATAAAAAATCCATATTAAAGAGGAATATTGACCCTTATGTGGTATTTTTATTAATAACTTCAGTAAAGGGTGTGTTCCCATTAGCAAAAGAAATATCGTGGTAAGTTTGGATGTTGGTACCAGTAAAATTAAAGCTGCTATGGCAGAAGTGTATGGACAGGATAGACATATCCTGGGAATTGCTCATGTACCATCTCTAGGTTTACGTAAGGGGAATATTATAGATATAGAAAGCACTGCCAAGTCAATAGATACTTGTTTAAATGAGTTGGAACGCCTTACCGGTATTGAAATATTTGGCGCTACTGTTGGTTTCTCCAGTGTAAGTATCAGTATCATTAGTAATCATGCTGTAGTAGCGGTAGGTAATCCAATTTACGAAATTAATGAAGAAGATAAACAGCGGGTATTGCAATCAGCACGTAACATTTCATTACCTCTTGATCGAACCATTATCCAAACTATTGAAAAACAATATATTGTAGATGGATATGATGGGGTAAAAGATCCGGTAGGTATGGTGGGAAGCCGTTTGGAAGCCGAAGTTGCTGTAGTTGTTGGAGCAGTAGCCGGAATTCAAAATTTACAGAGAACCGCTCATCGCATTAATCTCAGGATTAATCAATTAGTATATAATTCCCTTTTAGCCTCTTCAGCAGTACTTTCACCAACAGAAAAGGAAATGGGAGTTGGACTGGTTGATATTGGCGGAGGGACCATAGAAATAAGCTATTTTGAAAATGGCAGCATGATTAATACCACTGTATTACCAATGGGTGGTGAATATATTACCAAGGATCTGGCCATAGTATTGCGAACCTCAATGGAAGAAGCCGCCAAAATCAAAGAAAATCATGGACTGGCCAGCCCGGATATGGCTAATAATGAAATAATGCTTAATGTACCTAATATACAAGGTAAAGAAACCAGCAAAATATCACAGCAGGTTGTAGCTGATATTATTTCCGCCCGAGTAATTGAAATGAGTGAAATGATAATGGCTGAATTTGAACAATTTGGTTGTTTGGAATATATGCCGGCTGGTATAGTATTAACCGGGGGTGGAGCAGAATTAGCAGGGTTTGCAAAGGTCATGGAAGAATATATAAATATTCCGGTAAGATTAGGATGGCCGGAAAACATAAAAGGAATTACCGATGAGTATAATCGTCCCCAGAATGCTGCAGTTCTGGGGGGATTATTATACAACCAGCAACATATGGTTAAAACACCGGCAGGAAATAATCAAGTAAACGGTATGGTTGAAAAAGTTTCTTCGTGGTTTAGAGACTTATTTCGATAAGGCAGAGGAGGTTTTCAAATGCCATTAGATTTCGATGTAGAAATGGAGCAATTCGCCAAAATTAAAGTAATAGGTGTAGGCGGCGGCGGCAATAATGCGATTAATCGTATGATTGAAGCAGGTCTGAAGGGAATTGAGTTTATTGCCGTTAATACTGATGCGCAAGCTCTGTATTTGTCTAAGGCAGAAAAAAAGATTCAGCTGGGAGAGAAACTAACGAAGGGACTTGGAGCAGGAGCAGATCCGGAAATTGGAATGAAGGCTGCTGAAGAATCTGCTGATGAGATTAAAAAGGCGCTGGGGTCTGCGGATATGGTTTTTGTAACTGCAGGTATGGGTGGTGGAACCGGAACCGGAGGAGCACCCGTTATTGCCCGTATAGCCAGAGAATGTGGTGCTTTAACTGTGGGTGTAGTTACGAAACCTTTTTCTTTTGAAGGTCGTAAACGTAATGGACAGGCTGAGCGAGGAATACAAGCTTTACGGGATGCAGTAGACAGCCTGATTACAATTCCTAATGATAGACTTTTACAAGTAGTAGATAAAAATACCGGATTTAATGACGCATTTAAAATAGCGGATGATATTCTGCGTCAGGGGGTTCAGGGTATATCGGATTTAATTGCTGTGCCTGGGGTAATAAATTGCGACTTTGCTGATGTTCAAACGGTTATGCAAAATACTGGCTCAGCTTTAATGGGAATAGGTACTGCCAAAGGTGAAAATCGGGCAGCAGAAGCAGCTCGTACTGCTATTTCGAGTCCACTGCTGGAAACTTCAATTGAAGGAGCCAAAGGGGTATTGTTCAATATTAGTGGTGGAAATAATCTTACTTTATTTGAAATTAATGAAGCAGCTGAAATTATACATCAGGCGGCTGATCCGGAAGCTAATATAATATTTGGTGCCAACATTGATGAGAGCCTTGATGAAGAAGTTCGCGTTACAGTAATTGCTACCGGGTTTAATTCAATAACACCAACTGCTAAAGAAGCATATCGCCCCAGAACTTCTGATACGCCGGCCTCATTTCTAAACAACTCCGACCTGGAGATACCACCATTCCTAAGGCGCAAATAATAAATTGTTTCTACATAATTTTAAGAGAAAATCAGCCTAAAAGTAAAAACCGGGAAATAACTCCCGGTTTTTTGTTTTATTTGGATTCTGTTTACTTCTAAAGGATTAATAAATAAGACAAGTTTTGTGAAAGGTTACTGTTATAATTTGGAATACATGTAAACTTAAAATTATAAGTATAGATATAGTGGCGCAAAATTTAGCCAGTTATGGAAAGGATATTGTGACTATTATTGATGGGCCTCAGGTTTATGCGGATATTACCTTTCTAATCAATTTATTAATGGATTTTATAATCCTTTGGGCAACTGCCAGGCTTGTAAATCTACCAGTTAAATACGGGCGCTTAATATTAGCAGCAACTGTCGGAGCTATTTATGCAGTTGGTTATTTAATACCTGAACTCGCCTGGGGATACCATATGTCGCTCAAGATAATAGTCTCTGCATTACTGGTGATTATTGGACTGAATCCTTCTACCTGCCAACAGTTTATAAAAGGGTTTATGTATTTCTACGCCATCAACTTTCTAGTGGCAGGAGCTACTATCGGTTTAACATTTCTCGTTAATAGTCAGCATAACACTTCACAGGTTACTTATTTCTGGTTAACGGGAGGAATAGCAGTTGCTCTATGGATAGGGTTTCGGGGTGAGAAAATCCTGGTACAGCGAATAATTCCAGCTCTGCTAAACTATCCGCTTGAAGTTCGCATCGAAAATAAAAAATGCAGCGGCAAAGGATTTCTTGATACTGGCAATGGGTTAAGAGATCCATTAACTGATCGTCCAGTAATTATTGCCGAATATCAGTGGATAAAGAATCTGCTTCCGGCTGATTTTATTACGGCCTATGAAATTCAGCAGGGGCAGGAGGATATGCTGCATTTAATGGGAAGTAGCTGGGCTAATCGTTTAAGGATTATTCCATTTTCATCCATAGGTAAAAAGAATGGTTGGCTGGTTGGAGTCAGAACCGATGAAATCATATTAAATAATGGGCGCCGGCAAATAACTCATAACAATCTGGTGGTTGCTCTATATCGGGAGCAATTGAGTACCCGAGGTGAATATCAATTGTTAATACCGGGAGAAATACTGGAAAAGGGGTAGAGGATTATGAGTATTTTAAAAATCAAAAAAATTAAGCTTTGGTTGATTAAGTGGTGGATTAAACGCCGGGTGCCTCAATATGTGCATTATATTGGCTCCACTGAAGTTCTTCCGGCACCATTAAAGGAACTGGAAGAAATTGATTTAATTAAGCGTCTGGATGCAGGAGAAATGACGGTAAAAACCAAGCTGATTGAGCATAATCTTCGCCTGGTAGTATACATAGCTAAGAAATTTGAAAACACTGGTATTAATATTGAAGACCTGGTTTCAATTGGTACAATCGGTTTAATCAAAGCAGTTAACACTTTTGACCCTAAAAAGAATATAAAACTGGCAACTTATGCCTCACGTTGTATTGAAAATGAAATACTAATGTATCTGAGAAGAAATCTAAAAACTCGTTCAGAAGTATCTCTGGATGAACCCTTAAATGTTGATTGGGATGGTAACGAATTATTGTTATCAGATGTACTGGGAACTGAAGGCGACATGATTTATAAAAGAATCGAAGGTGAAGTGGAGAAAAATTTACTCTGGCAGGCTATGCATAAACTCAGTAAACGCGAAAATACCATAATCAAACTGAGATTTGGCCTGGAAGATGGTATGGAAAAAACGCAAAAAGAAGTAGCGGATGTATTAGGAATATCCCAGTCCTATATTTCCAGATTGGAAAAACGTATTCTAAAAAGGCTGCAAAGAGAAATAAGAAAAATTGAATAATAGCTAAGCTTCGCCCATTCCCGAATAAACTAAATGGAAATCGTAAATACTTTTTAGCAATAGCACAAATATTTGGCCGGTATCCATTTGAATTTATTATTACAGGGAAGGGGCCAGTAACTTGATAAATAAGGTGGAAATTTGCGGAGTTAATACCTCCAAACTACCCATATTAAAAAATGACGAGATGAGAAAACTGTTCGGGAAAATGCAGGCTGGAGACATGAGTGCCCGCGAAAGCCTGATCCAGGGTAATTTACGGTTGGTTTTAAGTGTTATACAAAGGTTTAGCAACCGTGGTGAATATGTGGATGATTTATTTCAAGTAGGTTGTATAGGATTAATAAAAGCAATAGATAACTTCGATTTAGGCCAGAATGTGCGATTTTCAACTTATGCAGTACCTATGATAATTGGAGAGATCAGACGCTACCTGCGCGATAATAATTCTGTACGGGTATCACGTTCCCTGCGCGATATTGCTTATAAAGCTCTGCAAATCAGAGAAAGATTAGTAGCTGAACAGGCCAATGAACCAACAATAACCCAAATAGCTCAGGAATTACAGGTCCCGCGTGAGGAAGTAGTATTTGCCCTGGATGCCATTCAGGATCCGGTATCACTGTTTGAACCCATCTATAATGATGGCGGAGATCCAATTCTGGTAATGGATCAAATTAGTGATGAGCGAAATAGCGATGATTTATGGTTGGAGGAAATAACTATAAAAGAAGCCATGAAGAAGCTAAATGAACGGGAGAAGCATATTGTTTCGTTACGATTCTTTCATGGTAAAACTCAGATGGAGGTTGCTGATGAAATCGGCATTTCACAGGCACAGGTATCTAGATTGGAAAAAGCCGCTCTCAAGCAATTACGTAAACATGTATAAGCAAAATAAACCACTGAACATTAAAAACATAATAACTACAGTTTTGATTGGGATAATTTTATCTTTATTAATCCCGCTTACTGCTGATATGTTTTATACTGAACCGGCCTTTACTCCCGATAATTTAATCCGGATTAATGCAGCAAGCAAGTAGTGGGATTAAACCAGTGCTCTCGTTATGCTAGAATATGAATATAAGTAATACAACGAGGGACAGGTATGGAAAGTGAAAAATCCGGAGTAAAACTGCACTGGGAATCAAAGGGTATTAACCTGCCGTTACCTGCTAAATTATTAACGCAAAAGCAGCAGGTTAATCCTTGTACTATGTCCTTAAATAATGTATTCATTCCTACCCAAACTAATTATTCCATTCAAAATCGTATAGTGCAGGGAAATAATCTCTCCATAATTCCAGATCTGATAGATGAGGGCCTGGGGGGAAAGTTTGATTTAATATATCTTGATCCTCCTTATTTAAGTAATGCTGTTTATAAATCCAGAGTTTTAATTGGGAAAGGTGAAGAGTCACAATGGTTGGAACGTGAGATCTTTTATGATCCAGGTTCCGAAAATATGGAGGATTATTTAAATGAATTGCTGACTTTATTTAATATGATTAAGATCTTATTATCGGATGAAGGCAGCCTATTTGTTCATCTTGACTGGCATAGCAGTCATTATGTGAAAGTTCTGCTCGATGAAGTGTTTGGTCAGCAGCACTTCATAAATGAAATAGTATGGTGCTATAGCGGGGGGAGTGGAAGCAAAAACCATTTCCATCGTAAACACGATTTAATTTTATGGTACAGCAAAACCGATAAATACATTTTCAACCCTCAGTATAGACCTTACTCGGACGCCACTATGCAACGTGGGCTTACAAAAATTAAAGGCGACCGTTATAAACTTAAAGAACAAGGTGCACTTTTAAATGACTGGTGGACAGATATAGGTAAGATTCTTAGTCCTACGGCCTATGAAAACCTCAAATTTCCCACCCAAAAACCGATTATGTTACTGGAAAGATTAGTGGCAACTGCTTCAAATCCGGATAGCCTGGTAGGGGATTTTTATTGCGGTTCAGGTACCACTGCCCAGGTATGTCATCAAATGGATCGAAAATACATTGTATGTGATAATAATCCTATTGCCGTTCAGACATGTGTACAAAGAATGTTACGTATCAAGACTGAGCCATTTTATTTATGCATTGCTGTACCGGATCCCCATAACCAGGTAATACTGGCCCCTGTTCAAGTTACTCCTTATAACGAAGAATATAATCGAATTGATGTTGTTCTAATGGATTATAGACCTGGATTAAATCATCAGACTAAAAATAAATTACATTTTACGGCCTATATTGATTTCTGGGAAATAGGTTATAACAATGAGGAGAATATATTTATTTCGATTGTGCAGATTCTTCGTTCCAACCGAAGCTTTGATTACAGCCTGCCTACTGTTGCCAGTCTGCTAATGCCGGCTAATATTCCGCCCTTAAAGGTAAAAGTCTGGGATGTCTTTGGAAGCACCGCCCAACAGGATTTGTAAAGTTTGAGACAAGATTAATGGATATAGATTAAACAGATTTTCACAGATTTTCTTATTAAATTAACATTCCAATTATATTATTCATAGTGAAATTAGCTTTCTTTTAAAAAGTCTTTTATAATTTAAACCTGACTAACCTCCAGTATTGCTGATTTGACCTGAATAATTTTAATTATCCCACTGCAAAAAGGTATAACTTTTTTATGCGAATAAATATTTTGTCGCCAGGACTCCGCATGGGAAACAACCACTGCTCGTCTTGCGTCTCCAGGGGGACGTTCCGATTCCGCATCCGTGCGGGGCGTCACTCTCGCCCCGTCCGTGGGGCTCGCCCCCTTCCGCCGCTTCGCCTTCTCAGGGTGTTTCTGCCATGCTACGTCAACGGCTCGGTGCATATTTATTCACCTAAAATAGTCAGGGTCAAGTCAGTTTTAATTCAGGTCCAGTTGCTGCGTCTATTATAAATACTGCCTATTCCGCCAGATAAGGTTTTACTATACGCCTTATATCAGCATCCCGATAATCTCCTACCGGCAGAAAAACATTTTCAAATACATTTTCATCCATTAAGTCTTCAGCTCGAAGTGGTAATTTTAATATATTACCTGAATATTCGAGTGGTTCAGAACTGTAAATACGCATAATTACCTCCCTGAATAAATTAAGAAAAGTAAAATTATAAAATGTTTATAAATATTTTTCCCCCCGTGACAGGATTTTAGATTAAGTAAATAATGTTATATGTAGATGTTGAAATTGAACATTTCAGAAAACAAAAAAATTGAAATTAAGGAAATTATGTTGCAGTATCATAAATTTTATGCTATCAATGGCTGTAAGGTTTTTGCTTAACAGGAGGTAAATCCATGGATAATATGGAATTGGCAGCATTATGTCATTTACATACTATAAATGGCATTGGCAATCGTACATTACAGTTAATTAAGAACAGATTTGGACGGTTTGATGCCTGTTATGAGGCTGGGTCCAGCCTGTTATATAAGCATTTAACACCGGAAATAGCCAGTTTAATAATAGATTCTAAAACGAAAAAGCAAAATGCACTTGATAGAATAAGAGAAGATGGTTTTGAGGTACTATGTATTGAAGATGAAGAATATCCATTATTACTTCAGACTATACCAAATGCACCCTATTTGCTATACTATCGTGGCGAGGCTAATATATTAAATCAGTTTTGCCTGGCTATTGTCGGAGCACGGGCGGCGACTTTATATGGTAAGAATTCTGCACTTAAACTGGGGGAAGAGCTTGCTGCCCGGGGGATAGCAATCACCAGTGGATTAGCCAGGGGTATTGACACGGAAGCTCACCGGGGGGCATTAAATGTTGGCGGAAAAACTATAGCTGTTTTAGGCAGTGGTTTAAATGTGATTTATCCTCGTGAAAACACCAGACTGTTTAATGAAATCGCGGAAAGTGGAATAGTGATAAGTGAGTTTCCTCTGGATACACATCCGGAACCTGGTAATTTTCCAATGCGAAATAGGATTATTTCCGGTCTAAGCCGTGGTGTGGCAGTAGTTGAAGCCCGGGAAAAGAGCGGAGCGCTAATCACTGCAGACTTTGCTCTGGAACAGGGACGTGATGTTTTTGCTTTGCCAGGTCCGGTTACCAGTAAAACCAGTATTGGCCCAAACCGTTTAATCCAACAGGGGGCTAAATTAATTATTACCGTTCAGGATATTTTGGAGGATTATTGCTGGGAGGGTTTTAGTAAATCGTCTGACCCTGTACAACAGGAAATATTATTTGCGTTACCGGAAGAAGATAGTATACTACAATGGATAAACTATGAAGGTACTCATATAGATGAAATAATACAAATTAGTGGTTTAAACATAGGGGAAATAAGCACTCAATTAATAAAATATGAGCTACAGGGCATAATTGCATCTATTCCAGGTAATTATTATGTAAGGCTCAGGTAAAATAAATTCACTAAAGAGGTGATTGTAGTTGGCGGGAAATACCCTGATTATTGTTGAATCAGCAGCTAAAGCCAAGACCATAAGTAAATTTTTAGGCAAAGGTTATCGAGTTAAAGCATCAGTAGGTCACATCAAGGATCTTCCTAAAAGTAAAATTGGCATTGATATAGAAAATGATTTTGAACCGCAGTATATTACTATTCGTGGAAAGGGAGAACTTTTAAAAGAAATTAAGGATGAGGCATCAAAGGCTAGCCGGGTAATGTTAGCAACTGACCCTGATCGGGAGGGGGAGGCTATTGCCTGGCATTTACAAAACGCAATAAAACTACCGGAAAATTCTTCCTGCAGAATAGAGTTTCACGAAATTACCAAAGAAGCAGTCAAGTCCGCCATTAAAAATCCGCGACCGGTTGATAATAATCGTGTAAATGCCCAGCAGGCCAGAAGAATAATGGATCGCCTGGTAGGCTATAATCTTAGTCCCCTGTTATGGAGCAAGGTACGGAAGGGTTTAAGTGCCGGCCGGGTACAATCGGTAGTAGTCAGGATAATTTGTGAAAGAGAAGAAGAAATCAGAAATTTTGTCAGCGAAGAATACTGGACGATTGACGCGGATTTAACTGATACAAAAAAGAATCAATTTCGGGCCCGTTTAGTCTCTTATCAAAATGCCAAACTTGAGATACCGGATAGTCAAGCCAAAGATATTATTGAAAATTATCTGCTTAAAGCCAGTTATCAGGTAACAAAAATTGATTCCAAAGAAAAACGGAAAAAGCCTAACCCTCCATTTATAACCAGTACTCTGCAACAGGAAGCCTCCAAACGGCTTAACTTTTTTAGTAAACGTACCATGAAAGTAGCCCAGGAGCTTTATGAAGGGCTGGAAATTGGTAAAGAAGGCACTATAGGCTTAATAACTTATCTGAGAACTGATTCAACCCGGGTATCTCCTGTAGCCCAGGCTGAAGCCCTTGAATATATTAAAGAGAATTTTGGGGCAGAGTATGCGCCAGAGACTGCTAATGAATATAAGAGTCGTAAAAGTTCCCAGGATGCTCATGAAGCTATACGACCCACTTCTGTTTATCGGACTCCGGAAATGGTTAAACCATTTCTCACCCGTGATCAACACCGTCTTTATAAACTAATTTGGGATCGATTTGTCAGCAGTCAGATGACAGCAGCAGTTTTTGATACTATAGCAGTTGAAATTAATGCGGGAGATTATCAACTAAGAGCAGCATCTTCGCAGCTAAAATTTCCTGGTTATAAAAAAGTATACAATGATCAGGAAGAGGAAGAGGTAAAAAATCCGATTCCCCCGCTAAAAGCCGGGCAAAAATTGCATTTAAAAGAACTGTTGCCGGAGCAGCATTTTACTCAGCCACCACCGCGTTATACAGAGGCCAGCCTGGTAAAATTACTGGAAGAGAACAATATTGGCCGTCCTAGTACTTATGCGCCCATTATCGATACCATTTTAAAAAGGCATTATGTGGAAAGACTGAATAAGCAATTTGTTCCCACTGAGCTGGGTTTTATAGTGGTAGATTTATTAAAAGAAAACTTTACCAATATAATAAAGGTGGAATTCACAGCTCAAATGGAAGAAGAACTTGACTTGATTGAAGAGGGGAAACTTGATTGGCGTAAAGTAGTCAGGGATTTTTATGAGCCTTTTGAAGCAGATATGGATAAAGCCAGAGATTTAATTGAAAAAATTGAAGTCAAGGATGAAGAAGCCGGGCAGGATTGTCCTCAATGTGGAAAACCATTACTAATAAAATACGGTCGTTTTGGAAAGTTTCTGGCTTGTTCAGGATTCCCTGAATGTCGTTATACCGGCTCCATTAATGAAGAAGCTGGTGTAGATTGTCCATTTTGCAGTTCTCCGGTAGCAGTATTAAAAACTAAAAAAGGACGCAGATTTTATGGATGTACCAAATACCCCGACTGCAATTTCCGCTCCTGGAACAAACCGACGGGTGAAAAGTGTCCGCAGTGCGGAGAAGCAATGGTGGAGAAAGCAGATAAAGGTAACGGAGCTGAGGTAATTTGTCAAAATCCGGAATGTAAATATCAAGAAACGAGGGAATAAGTTTGTCTGTAGTTAATGTAATAGGCGGAGGACTAGCGGGATGTGAAGCTGCTCACCGTATTGCGGCTGAAGGAATAAGGGTCAAACTGTGGGAAATGAGACCCCAAAAACCAACCGTAGTACATGAAACCGGGAATTTATCCGAACTGGTCTGTAGTAACTCTTTAAAATCTGATATAAAGGGCACTGCCCAGGGTTTGCTGAAAGTGGAAATGCGAATCCTGGGTTCTCTCTTACTCGAATGTGCTGAACAAACCAGAGTTCCGGCAGGTTCAGCATTGGCGGTGGATCGTCTTAAGTTTTCACAGTTGGTAACGGAACGAATTGAGGCTAATCCCTTAATTGAAGTAATAAGAGAAGAAGTGTTAAATATACCCGCAGGTGAGGTTAGCATTATTGCTACTGGACCGCTTACTTCAGAAAAATTCTGGCAGCATCTGCAAAGTATAACCGGCAGTGACAACCTGTATTTTTTTGATGCAGTCGCACCCAGTGTTACTGCCGACAGCCTTAACCTGGAAAAAGTATTTAAAGCTTCACGTTATGGCAAGGGGACTGATGATTACTACAATTGTCCGCTACAAAAAGAAGAATATGATTATTTTTATGAACAGTTGGTTGCAGCTGATATAAAAGAAGGACATGCCATTGACAACATTCCATTTTTTAGTGCCTGTACTCCTATAGAAGTAACGGCACGCCGGGGTAAAGATACTTTAAGATTTGGTCCGATGAGACCGGTAGGTCTTGAAAATCCTGAGGATAATAGCAGACCATATGCAGTTTTACAATTACGCCAGGAGGATAAGGAAGGTAGAATTTATGGATTAGTTGGTTTCCAGACCCGTTTACGTTGGGGCGAACAAGACCGAATATTTCGTTTGATACCTGGATTGGAAACGGCTGAATTTGTTCGATATGGTGTAATGCATCGTAACAGTTATATTAATAGTCCGCGCTTGCTATACAACACACTGCAACTTAAGGATAATCCCCACATATTTTTTGCCGGGCAAATTACCGGAGTGGAAGGATATATGGAATCTGCTGCTACCGGTATTATATCCGGTATTAATGCGGTAAGATTTTTGAATGGACAAAGCCTGGTTACCCCTGAACCAATTACTATGCTGGGAGCACTATTGACATTTATAAGTTCAGCCCAGGAGGATAATTTTCAGCCAATTAATGCTAACTTTGGATTGTTACCGCCTTTGGAAAAACAAGAGAAAAATAAAAAACTAAGATATGAAAAATACTCAGAGCGGGCTTTAAATGCTATGATAGAATTTTCAGAATTGTTGCCCCAGATGTTGAAATTTAAATAAGCTTATGTTAGGATTTGCTGTAGAGTTAGAAAGTAAGGCGATTAGATGATATTTTCTCACGTTGATGGATTTATTAACCATTTGAGGATAGAGAAAAGCGCAAGCAAATTAACCCAGGCGGGTTATCGGGCTGATTTAACCCAATATCTTAACTTTTTATCAAGCAAATATTCTTTGCCCCTGGAAGAGATATCTTTTGAATATTTAAACCATAAAACGGTCAGAGAATATTTAGTTTCTATGCAGAATAATGGTTTGAGTCGAGCAACCATGGCCAGAAGATTAGCCTCCTTAAGATCATTTGTAAAGTATTTATGTCGGGAGAATATAATTCCGGGCAATCCCTTATCAGCGGTATCTACCCCCAGGCAGGATAAAAAACTGCCACGTTTTTTATACTCCATGGAGATAAAAATGTTGTTGGAAGCTCCGGACACGAATACTCCGATGGGGAGAAGAGACAAAGCAATTCTGGAAATCCTGTATGCGTGTGGGATCAGGGTAAGCGAACTGGTAGACCTTGATGTTAATGATATATTTTTTGATGAAGAACTAATCAAGGTGCATGGCAAGGGAAGCAAGGAACGGATAGTTCCTCTGGGCAGCATGGCAAAAGCAGCCCTGCAGGAATATCTCAGTTTGGCCAGACCATATATAAAAAGAGACCAATCAGAACAAGCATTGTTTCTTAATAGATTTGGACAGCGGTTATCTACGAGAAGTATACGCAATATACTTAATAAATATGTGGAAATGGTTGCGATAAATCAAAAGACAAGCCCACATACACTCAGACATACATTTGCTACGCATATGCTGAATGAAGGGGCAGATTTGCGATCAGTACAGGAATTACTTGGACATGTCAGTCTGTCTACCACGCAGATATATACTCATTTAACCCGAGAAAATATAAAAACAATTTACGATGAAAAACATCCACGGGGGTAAATTATGTTTGAAGCAACAACAATTGTAGCAGTAAGGAAAGATGGACGGACTGCTATTGCCGGAGATGGTCAGGTTACTTTTGGGCAAAATACGGTTATGAAACATAATGCCAATAAAGTCAGAAGGCTTTATGATGGGAAGGTTATTGCCGGATTTGCAGGTGCAGTTGCTGATGCATTCACGTTATTTGCTAAATTTGAAGAAAAGCTGAAACAATCTGGTGGAAATCTTACCAAGGCGTCGGTAGATATTGCTAAAGAATGGCGTTCGGATAGAGTCTTGCGCAAACTGGAAGCGTTATTACTGGTAGCCAATGAGGAAAAGATGTTTATTATTTCCGGTACCGGAGAATTAATTGAACCGGATGATGGGGTGGCGGCTATTGGTTCAGGCGGGGCCTATGCGTTGGCCGCAGCCAGGGCATTAGTAGGTTTTACCGCTATGTCAGCCGAAGAAATTGCCCGTGAGTCAATGAACATTGCTGCTGATATTTGTATTTATACCAATCACCATATTACGGTTGAAATTATTGAATAGAAGGAGAATAGCGAATTGCATCAATTAACGCCTAAGCAAATTGTAGAAGAACTTGATAAATATATTATCGGACAGGATGAGGCCAAGAAAGCGGTTGCTATAGCTCTGAGAAACAGATACCGTCGCAAAAAATTGCCGGAAGATTTACGGGAAGAGATTTATCCCAAAAACATTATTATGATTGGAACTACCGGTGTAGGTAAGACTGAGATAGCACGTCGTTTAGCTAAATTAGTCAAGGCACCATTTGTAAAAGTAGAAGCTACCAAATTTACCGAAGTAGGTTATGTTGGCCGTGATGTCGATTCAATGGTTAGAGACTTATTGGAAACTTCCATACGGTTGGTCAAACAGGAAAAAATTGAGGAGGTGGAAAATCGAGCAAGTGAACTTGCTCAGGAAAGAATTTTAGATTGTATGCTGCCACTGCCCAAAAAGAAAACCAAAGCTCCACGTGGACCTTTTGATTTTCTTCTCGGAAATGCTTCCGAGGCAGAGGAGCCGGACGAAAATTTCGAGGCCAGATTGCTGGATATTAATCAAAAGCGTGAGATATTTAAGCAAAAACTATTACGCATGGAACTCGAAGAGGAAATTATCGAAATAGAGGTTGAAGAACGGAATACTTCATTTCTGGAGATTATATCCGGTTCCGGAGTTGAAGAAATGGGTGTAAATCTGCAGGATATGTTTGGTAACTTAGTCCCTAAAACCAAGAAAAAGCGCCGGGTAAAAGTTGAAGAAGCCAGAAAAATATTTACAGCTGAAGAAGCGCAAAGATTAATTGATATGGATGAAGTTTACCGAATTGCTATTAACAAGGCAGAAAATGACGGGATTATATTTTTGGACGAAATTGATAAGATTGCTGGTCGGGAAAATAGTTATGGACCTGATGTATCCAGAGGAGGAGTTCAAAGGGATATCCTCCCCATTGTCGAGGGCTCTACGGTAGTAACAAAATATGGACCAATAAAAACCGATCATATTTTATTTATTGCTGCCGGAGCTTTCCATGTTAGTAAACCATCTGATTTAATTCCGGAATTGCAGGGTCGATTCCCGATAAGAGTTGAACTGGAAAATTTAACTCAGCAAGACTTAAGACGAATTTTTACTGAACCAAATAATTCTTTGGTAAAGCAATATGTGGCCCTGTTGAATACGGAACAGGTACAAGTATCATTTACCGAAGAAGCAATTGATTATATTGCTCAGATAGCATATGAAGTAAATACCAGTACTGAAAATATAGGGGCCAGACGCTTACATACCATTATGGAAAAAGTATTGGAGGAACTACTTTTTAACGCTCCGGATATGTCCGGACAAAAAATAATTATTGATGCTGATTATGTTGCCGAAAAGCTTCAAAGAATTGTTGAAGATGATGATCTAACCAGATACATTTTATAGGGGGTTATTGTATTGCAAAAAACATTATTGGAGAAATCCCGGGCATTGAATAAAATTCTACAGAAGATAGGCGGTAATCCGGTAGATTTTTTTGAGATGGCGGAAGTTATGTCAAATACTTTTGAATGCAGTGTATTTATTGTTGGCCGTCGTGGACAAATCGGAGGATATTCATTTAATAAAGATGCTACCTGTGTGGAAATTGAGGAACTTATTGGTCATGCGGAAAGATTTCCGGAAAGCTTTAATCAGGAGTTAATGAATATTCATGAAACCAAGACCAATATCGTTCTGGAAGATGGACGTAAATGCATATTCAATCCGGAAAATGTCAATTGCAACTGTTCGACCAGAATATGGTCAATAACACCGGTCTTTGGTGGAGCCCGTAGAATAGGCACATTAATTTTAATGCGGGAGAATGCGGGTTTTACTGATGAAGATGTTGTGTTGGCTGAGTATGGAGCTATAGTAGTAGCCAATGAAATAATGAGAATGAGAACTGAACGAATAGAAGAACAAGCCCGGAAAAAAGCTTCGGTACAAATTGCATTAGCTACTTTGTCTTTCTCTGAAAGAGAAGCGATTGAACATATTATGGCAGAACTGGACGGCAAGGAAGGGTTACTGGTAGCCAGTCGTATTGCAGACAAGGTGGGCATAACCCGTTCAGTTATTGTAAGTGCCTTACGCAAATTTGAAAGTGCTGGGGTTATAGAATCCAGATCTTTGGGAATGAAGGGAACCTATATAAAAGTATTAAATGATTATTTGTTCTACGAACTGAAAAAGTAGCAATATAAAACATAATATACAAAAAATGACTAACTTATAGGCGGTTGGTCATTTTTTTTGTTAAAATGTAGGTGTTTTAGTAATCTTATTGGTGTAAAAAGAAGGTATATTTAGGCTGAAAGTAGAAGAAATGGTGATGGAGGTGAGAAAATGATTGAAAAATTTCTCAGTACCCCGACGCAGAAATTATTAAATCAGGCATTGAACGCTTCACAATTACGCAATGATGTTATAGCTAACAATATCGCCAATGTTGATACGCCAGGATTTAAACGCAGTGAAGTTATTTTTGAAGATAATATCAGACAAGCTCTACATAATCAGACAAAAAATGCTAAACTGAAAACAACAAACATCAGACATATTCAAGTTGGCAGCCATGGAGGTATAATGCCGGCAGAAATTATAACTCTGCAGGGACTTACCTACCGTAATGACGGTAATAATGTTGATATTGATGTCGAAAATGCGAAATTGGCCAAGAACAAGATATTATACGATGCTGTAGGAGACAGTTTCAGCAAGGAAATAAAGCTGCTGCGGCTGGCAATAACGGGGAGGTCTTAAACGATGAGATTTTTAAGCAGTATTGATGTGAGTGCTTCAGGACTAACTGCCCAGCGTTTAAGAATGGATACTATAGCTAATAACATGGCTAGTGCGGAAGCTACCAGAGTAGCTAATCGTCCCGGTCCTTATAGACGTCAGGTGGTTCTTTTTGAGGCCCGTACGCCTCAAAAGGGTAGTAATTTTGCCAGTATATTTAAAAACACCATGCAATCGGCTGGTTCAGGCGTCCGGGTGCGCCAGATAAAAGAACTGGATGACAATGATTCAGCCTTCCGCCGGGTATATGAACCATCCCATCCGGATGCAGACGAAAACGGATATGTAACTTATCCAAATGTAAATATAGTTGAAGAAATGATTAATATGATTTCAGCTACAAGATCTTATGAAGCTAATGCAAAGGTCATAGAGGCTACAAAGGGTATGGCAACCAGAGCGCTTGATATTGGTCGATAGGAGATGGGGGTATGGTAATGGAGATAACTGGTAACCGTGATATTTTGGGTTTAAGTTTGGATAGTAAACTATTAACTTCCAAGTCTCAAGAATCTAACTCTCCAACAAACTTCCTGGATTATTTATCTAATGCCCTGCGTGAAGTGGATAAATATCAAAAAGAAGCCGAAACAAATGGACAAATGCTTGCCTTGGGCGAACAGGAATATTTACATAATACAGTTATTGCCTATGAAAAAGCTAATTTGGCACTTCAGTTTACAGTAGAAATACGTAATCGACTCGTAGAAGCCTATCAGGAAATTATGCGTATTCAAATGTAGCTTATATATGTGGAGAGTAATTTAAATGGAGAGCTTATTTAACAACTTGAGGTTGTTTGGTCAACGGATTCAACAAATGTGGACCAAAATGAACCTTAACCAAAAAGTATTGACCGGGGGAGCTATACTACTGGTCGTTTTAGTGATAGCAGTTTTGCTGTCCCGAGGTGCTGGTGAAAGCTCAAAATATGAAATCCTGTATGCAGAACTATCTGATAGGGATGCTGCAGATATTGTTGCTAAACTTGAAGAAGAAAAGATTCTTTATCGCCTGGAAGATAACGGCAATACCATCCTGGTTCCATCTAAAGATAAATATGATACCCGATTAAAATTAGTAGCAGAGAATTTACCTCGTGGAAAAGAAGGATTTGAACTTTTCAGAGAGTCCAGCTTTGGAGAAACTCAGACTGATAAAAAAGTAAAGTATCAGGAAGCATTACAAGGTGAGTTGGCTCGTACTATTCAGGCTATTGATAAGGTAAAAGCTGCTAATGTTATCCTGGCTCTACCTGAGGAAACCCTGTTTTCAGACCAGGAAACTCCAACCAAGGCATCAGTCGTTATTCGTACCAGGGATGGAGAAACCTTGACTCCCAAAGAAGTACAGGGGATTATCAACTTGATATCCAATAGTGTAGAAAAACTAACCCCTGAGAATGTAGTTATTGTTGACCAATATGGGACTTTACTTTCTGATAACCTGCCTTCTGAATTAGGGGCGCAAACAGAAGTAGTTGCTGCCCAAATGGCCATGAAGCGGGCTTATGAAAAAGAAAAGGAATCGGCAATTCAAACCATGCTTGATAAAACTCTGGGCGCGGACAATGCGGTTGTCAGAGTAAATGCTGAATTGGATTTCAACGAACGCGAACAGGTAGATGAGAAGTATACTCATGACGATAAAGGACCATTTGTACGGAGCGAAGAGATTATCAAGGAATCGGGGACCGATACGGGAGGTAATAATGCGGCTGTCCCAGGGACGGATAATAATATCCCCCAATATGACCAGGTAGATGATGGAACAGGAACCTCCAGTTATGACAAGAGCAGTAAAACTAGAAATTATGAATTAAATAAGACTGAAACCGTTACCAAATATTCCAAAGGCGATGTTAATTACGATCGTTTGACTGTTTCAGTATTGGTTAACCAGAGCTCTTCTGAACAGGAAAGCCTGGGAGATACTGAAGATGAAAAAGCCGACAAGATAAGAAGCATCGTTGCTGGTGCCATTGGACTAAGAGAAAATGGGCTCAATGATATTAATTTACAAGACAGCATTTCGGTTGCGTTTATTGATTTTTATACCCAACCGGAGCCAGAGCCGGTTAAGTATAGTATTTTTAATCGGGCATTTGATTCCGGCCTGACCCCATGGATATTGTTGGCAGTAGCATTGGTTGCAATAATACTTATTGCCAGACGCAGGGAAGGGTTGCAACTTGCCGGTCAAACTGGCGATGGATCATTTGATACTTTAGTAGAAGAAGAAATCAGGCTGGAAGATTTAATTGAGAAAGCCCTGACACCGGAAGAAAAAGAAAAACAACGTATCAGGCAGGAAGTGGACAAATTAATTGAGGATAATCCAGAGAATGCTGCCCAGGTATTAAAAGTCTGGCTGGCAGACGAATCGAGGTAATGTTATGGCTAGTGCAACCAATAAAAAACCTTTAAATGGAAAACAAAAAGCCGCCAATTTACTTATTTATTTAGGACCGGAGAAATCAGCTAAACTATTTCAATATATGAATGATGAGGAGATAGAACATCTAACCCTGGAAATTGCCAATATAAGACAAGTTTCAAATGAACGCATTGACGAAATATATAGGGAGTTTTTTGAAATGTGTCTGGCCAGCCAGTATATTGGACAGGGTGGTATTTCCTATGCAAAAGAAGTACTGGAAAGGGCCTATGGTGCTGAAAAAACTATGGAGATAATTGGACGAATATCAGCTTCGCTTCAGGTTCGACCTTTTGATTTTATGCGCAAGACTGAAGCATCGCAGTTATTAAACTTTATACAATCAGAACACCCACAGACTATCGCTCTAATAATGGCATATCTGGATTCAGATAAGGCTGCACAGATTATTTCGGCCCTGTCCCCGGAACGGCAGTCAGAGGTAGCCAAAAGAATTGCATTAATGGACACTACCTCACCAGAAGTAATTAAGGAAGTGGAAAGGGTTCTGGAACGTAAACTATCCTCCATAGTACCTCAGGAATTGACCAATGCCGGAGGGGTCAAGGCAGTAGTTGAAATTATCAATCGGGTTGACCGGGGAACTGAAAAAACCATTATGGAATCCCTGGAGGTTCAAGATCCCGAGTTAGCCGAAGAAATCAAGAAACTCATGTTCGTATTTGAGGATATTGTAATGATAGACAACCGTTCGGTACAAAGAGTATTGCGTGAAGTTGAATCTCAGGATTTAGCCATGGCTCTAAAGGGATCCAGTCCCGAAGTATCGGAAAAGATATTTACCAATATGTCAACCCGGGCAGCAGATATGCTGCGTGAGGATATTGAGTTTATGGGACCGGTAAGGTTACGCGATGTAGAAGAAGCACAGCAGCGTATCGTTAATAT
This sequence comes from Syntrophomonadaceae bacterium, assembly GCA_012718855.1. Taxonomy (GTDB): domain Bacteria; phylum Bacillota; class Syntrophomonadia; order Syntrophomonadales; family Syntrophomonadaceae; genus JAAYBS01. Next base: position 592 of record JAAYBS010000008.1, on the reverse strand, counting down.
TATCCGCCGTTTAGAAGAAACTGGAGAAATTGTGGTTGCCCGCGGTGGAGGAGATGAGGTTATTGTCTAGAGTAATTAAAAAATCAAATCTACATCTAACCGAACCCCGGCTGTTATCTGTTGAAACAGCCGGCGATGTCGATTTAAACCCTTCCAATAAAGATTCCAAACAAATACAAAAAAATCTGCTTAACCCAAATGATGATATTAATGAGCTTAAATCCGAGACGGATAAAATAATTATGGAAACGGAGCAAATGGTGTTGGATTTATTACACCAGGCCCGTAGCGAAGCCCGGGAAACTTTAGATGCTGCTCAGGATGAGGCTGAATTGATCCGATCCAAAGCCCTGGAAGAAGCGCGTGAGATTACTGAACAGGCACGCCAATCAGGTTATGAAGAAGGATTACGTCAGGCTCAGGAAGCCATTGAAGCTGATCGGCAACTGGCTATTCTACAAAGTCAGGAAATATTACTGGAGGCCAATCGAATGAAAATGGCTATGTTTGAATCCAGTGAATCCGATATGGTTAGACTATCTCTGGCAATTGCTAAAAGAGTGATAGCCACGGAATTAAAAACTAATCCTGA
>JAAYBS010000096.1 GCA_012718855.1 Syntrophomonadaceae bacterium | reverse complement strand
TTAACAATATAAATAAAATCTGCATAAGAAAGCTTATATCAAAAGTTAACCCAACAATGTATCTAAAATAAGTAGCAATTATTGCATATAATAATCCAGCAATGCATAGCTTATATATTCTTGTTCTGATATTAACCAATAACAGACCTATCCATATCATCAGAAATCCAGCTATGAAACTATGTAAAAATATAACCCAGGCTGAAATTGAGTACATTAAAACACCTCTATTCTGATGCGCAATCTGCTAAAAGAGCTTTAATTAAAGAGAAGCTCCTCCTGATACGGCTGTTTAAATGTTTTCTTTTAACCATTGCACGGTTAGATCCATTCTATGCTCTTCCTGACCGGAAAAGCGGTGATCGGCACCTTCAATGATGTTTATGCTGGCATGTTTAACTGCCTGTGCAATACCGGTTGCATTTATTGGCTTAACTATTTCATCAGACTGACCATGAATTACGAGAACCGGTCGGTTACCGATCTGCTCAAAATATTTGTTCATATTATGATTGGAAAAATCCTGAATAAAATCCGGTTCCAACCGGAAAGCTCCATTTTCATCCCTGATCAATAACCCATTGCCGTTTTCCATCTGATTATAGGCATCCCCCATGATCTTACTGAAGGTTTCGCGTAATTGCACTGGGGTAGACCATAAGATGTAAGCGGCAACAACATCTTCGTCAGTTCCACCAGCCAGAACCGTAGTACCTCCCAGACTGCGACCCAATAGAATAATGGGCAATTTGTATTCTTTATAAACAGATCGGATTACATCTTTCAGATTTTGAGCCTGTTTGGATATGGTGAGGCGGGAAAACTCACCTTCGCTTTCACCGCTGCCTTCGAAATCAAATGCTACCAGGCCTATTCCAATTTGAGAGAGTTTTTCTGCCAGTAATGTGATTTTGCCGGCGTTTTCTTTTCCTCCACGAAATCCGTGGCAGGCAATTAATATGTGACTTATTTCCGTTGCCGGAATATTTTTCAGCACTGCCAGACGAAGTCCGGTGGATGATATTATCCAACTCTTTTCCATAATATCTTATATAACCTAAATTGGTTTTTTGGGCTTTTTTTGTTCGTCAGCTTCATGACGAACCCGATAGTTACATTGGTCACAAATAAAGGTAGGATCAATTTTCTGTTCGGTCAGTTTTTTATAGTCTTTATGGTCCCCAGGAACTTCATAGGTTTTTCCGCACATAAGGCATCTGGCATTAATTTCAGCCGATTGAGGTTTGCTCATTTGATCATCCTCCCCACATTTTTTCTTAATATAATACTAACAAATACTTTCATTATTCTAAATAGACAGATATGACAGATGTACACCCGGGTTATTTCTTAAGAATATTTCTATTTATTACAAAACCCATCATGCCTGCAGGCAAGATGGGTCTGACTGAATTTAATTACAGCTGTTAATTATACTTTAAAGCGGCCAATAGCCCCTTCCAAAGCCTCAATAATCTGATTTAATCCATCGACTGAAGCATTAATTTCCTCTACTCCTGCCATCTGTTCTGCTGCCAGCTCATTGATCCCCTGAGCGGCTTTAGCGTTGCTACTGGCCTCTTGTGTCGTTGCTTCGATAGCTTCAATAGCAATTTCGGAGCTGGCTGCCATTTGTTGACTAACAGCAGACATTTCCTGAATCTGTTCATTAACCAGTGATATAGCCTTGATTATCTGATTAAAGGTTTCCCCGGCTATACCAATTGCTTCGGTTCCATTAGCTACTTCTCTGGTCCCGGTTTCCATTGCTCTCACTGCTTTGTCAGCTTCATTTTGAATTTCCTTAATCAATTCTGCAATTTGTTTGGCAGCATAGCCAGACTCTTCGGCTAATTGACGTACTTCTTCAGCAACTACAGCAAATCCTCGACCTTGTTCACCTGCCCGGGCTGCTTCAATAGCCGCATTTAATGCCAGCAAGTTGGTTTGATTGGCAATATTGGTTATCAAATCAACTATTTGCGTTATCTCCTGGGATTTCATCCCCAATCCCTGAATAATTTTTTCAGTTGAATTAACTGTAGAACTGATTACTTCAATTTGATTGATAGCCTTTTCAATCTGATTTTGTCCTTCCTGAGCACGATTAGTAGCCAGGACTGCAGATTGGGAAACTTCCTGGGCATTTTCTGCAACTAGTTGAATAGCTGAAGACATTTCACCCATAGCTACTCTTGATTGTCCTGCTAATTCAGCTTGTCGGGCCGCAGTATTAGTCATTTCATTGGCCTGCATGGTCATGCCTTGCATTAACTCCGCACTAAGCTCAGAACGATTAAGTAATTCTTCACTGGATATATGTACATTGGTGGTTAAGTCCTTGGTCTTACGAATTAGCTCCGAAATTTTTTCTATCATAATATTAAACATAACGGCCAGACGGCCCAGTTCATCCTCAACCACTACTGGAATAGCATGAGTTAAATCACCTTCACTGGCAATTCTAACTGCTTCTTCAATTCTTTGTAATGGCTTATAAACGGTATAGGATAAAAGTAAAGCAACCAGAAATGCCAATAATATCCCTATAGCTGAATAGATAATCATACTGTTACGGAAATCAGAAACAATTTTGTCATATGGTGTAGCGGGAACACCCACATACCATATGCCAATAATTTTCCCGCTGGTATCTTTTATTGGTTTATAAGCAGTTAAATTCTTGGTTCCAACTACTATGGCTTCTCCCACATATGACTCACCATTTATAAGTACTGCCTGTTTAACTATTTCGGAAACCTGGGTATTAATCATCCGTACATTATCCTGGATTACATTAGTTGAAACCCGGGTATCTCCTCTGAATATGGTTACTGTATCTCCGGTTAATTCGCCAATCTGGTCAATTACCTCATAGTTTTCTTCCATCAGTATGGTTCCCTTGTAAAGATGACCATTAATTAATTGCCAGGGGCCCGGGTAACTATAATCAATAATCTGTTCACCCATAGCCAAATCTGATTCCAGTTTCTGCTCGGCAGTAAATATAATGCGGTCTGCTACAACAGACGTAGCGTATATACCCATTAGCCCTGTTACTGCCGCTATTATCAACGTAAATATTAATGTTAAACGTATCCTGACATCTACTTTGCGAACAATTTTTTCAATCAGGTTAATTATTAACATGTTTTCCCCCCTATTAAAATCATAAGTACTATACATAAATAATTTTATTTAGTATTTGGTTGATTCTCAGGAATAATTTTCATGTATAAGACTCGTTGGTAGTTGTAGGCTCCAATTATTTTACCATGGGCATCATATAAATAGTTCGTTGAAGAACCCCCCACATAGACTTTACCTTCAGGTTCTATGCCCAGGTTTTTCACATAGCCGATAAGTGTTACGCCATCAGTAAAGAAAATCTCTACTTTGATAAACTGAATCTGTTCCCGGGTAGATGGTACAGTCAGTTTACTAAAATCAACCTGTTCGCATCCGATCATAAAAAAGCTTAACACCAACAGCAATGAAAGCCCTACTAGTTGTTTTTTCACCATCCCTTCCTCCTTTTCTTTGCCCCGTAGTTGTCTCTGGAAGAAACGCTCCGCTCTGAACGTTTCCTGGTACTCCATTCGATAAGTCTGGCGTTAACCAAGCCATGAACGCTATCCGGAGGAAATTTCCCCTGATTATCGGCTTCTCCCGCCGGCAGCCCGGTCAATATTTCCAACCCTTCATTTATATGTTCTACTGCCCAGATATGAAAATGTTTAGCTTGGACTGCCTCTACGATTTCATCATCCAGCATCAGGTTCACAACATTCTGGCGCGGTATAATGACACCCTGTTTCCCATCCAGGCCCAGGTTTTTGCAAACCTGAAAATACCCTTCTATCTTCTGGTTTACTCCTCCAACCGGTTGGATTTCCCCATTCTGATTTACTGACCCGGTAACCGCAATACCTTGATATATTTTCACTCCGGCCAGACTGGACAGCAAAGCATATAACTCGGCACTGGAGGCACTATCTCCTTCAACTCCCTGATAACTTTGCTCAAAGGTCAGGGAAGCCGATAATGATAATGGTTTATCCTGTGCATATTGGGCACCCATATATCCATTTAAAGTTAATACTCCTTTGGTATGAATACTGCCGCTCATTCTTATTTCCCGTTCAATATTTACCAAACCGCTTTCGCCCATAAAAGTTTTGGCAGTAATTCTTACCGGGCGGCCAAATAAATGCTCTCCCATTTCATATACTGCCAAACCATTTATCTGTCCAACTTTATGTCTGTGTACATCAATCATTAAAATCTCGCGCTTAATCTGTTCATGAATACGTTCTTCTATCATGGAAGAACGATAACGTTTTTCCTGAATAGCCTTTTTTACATGCTTATCTTTAACCAGAACACTGTTTTCTTTTTTTGCCCAATAATTAGCCTCATAAATTATTTCTACCAGTTTGTTAAACTGCGTAGTTAGTTTATTCTGATGATCCACCATGCGACTGCCATATTCAACTACCCGTGAGACTGCTCCCCGGTCAAAATGGCGCAGGTTTTCCTCTTCACATACAGAAGTAATAAATTGAGCATACTCGTTAATATGGCTGCGCGTTCGCTCCATATCAATATCAAAATCGGCTTTTATTTTGAATAATTTTTGAAATTCCTCATCATTGTTATACAGCAGATAATAATAAAATGGTTCACCAACAATAATTACCTTTATATTTACCGGTATTGGTTCCGGCTGCAGCGTTTCACTGTTACTTATGCCAAACATACGACTGACACTTTCAACCGTAATCTCATTATTTTTCAATACTCTTTTCAAAGTATCCCAGGTATAATAATTCTTGGCTAAATCATACATATGTAAAATCAAATAACCACCATTGGCACGATGAATACTTCCGGCTTTAATTTTTAAAAAATCTGTGGCCAGAATGCCAAATTCGCTCTCATATTCAATTTGCCCGAATAAATTTGCATAGGTGGGATTAGTTTCGAATATAACCGGTGCATGATGCAATTCAGAGTTATCAACCATCAGGTTAACCTGATAGCGCCTAAGTAAAGATCTGCGGTCACCATGACGAAGAAAACTCCACGGGTTGTTATCATCCTGTTTAACAAATGTTTCAATGTTAGTCAGCAAATCCTGCTGCAAGTCTTGAATATACTCTATTAATTGTTCATGATCCCGATAACGGTCAAATAGAAAGGTAAAATTTGGTGTCGCTACTGAACGTGCAGTTTCCTGTTCCAATTGACGGTATCTTTCTTTAATAACTTTTTCCATTTCTTTGTACTGGCGAAAAGCTTCATTTATTTTCTCCTGCACAATTGCACTTTTTCTCATTATCTCAGAACGTTCATTTTCGTTTAAGCCCATATAGGTTTCCTGACTTAATACTTCCCCATCTTTTAGGGGCATACTGTTAATGCCCTGCTCACTGCGCGAAATTGCAAAGCCCATTTGCCGGGCCTGTTCTTCAACCTGTAAATATAATGCGTTGGTTTGCTCCATAAACTGTGCATTAATACTGTTGCGCTTATATTCAAAGACCTCTCCTTCCAAGGCTTTGAAGGTTTTTTTGATGACTTTGTCCACCTGTTGAGCTATATCTTTTTTGAATTGTTTGCCTAATCCGGCCGGAAGTTCAAGAGCACGCGGGGAATCCGGTTTATTGAAATTAAAAACATAGCACCAATCTGAAGGTACCGGATGCCTGCAAGCCATTTCCTCTACCCGGTCACGGGCTAAAGTAGTTTTTCCAGTGCCATAAGCTCCGGATAAATATATATTGTATCCCTGATTCTCCATATCCAGACCAAATACCAGGGAACGAACGGCCCGGTCCTGTCCAATTATACCCTTCAAGGGTTTAATATCAGCAGTACTATTAAATTTGAAGAGTTCCGGATTACAGGTTTTGTACAAATCTTTTGGCTTTAATTTGTATTTATTAATATTGCTCAAACTTTTGGTCCCCCATTACAAATAGTTCGGTAATGTTATACTCAAAAGGTTATTTCAGTAAATGTTACCGCAATATCCTAAATTAATTTGTTATTTGCCATATTTCGATTAGTTTTCTCTAAATCCTGCTAAAAGTTAACTTAATCAAATAAAATTATTTAAAATCGCCATGGTACCAATTCCTGCCAACAAAGAATAAAAGAGGCTTCTGGTAAGAATTGCGGTTATAAATGTGGGAACAAAGGCCCATATATATAAATTACCAATAGAAAAGTCATACTCACCGCCAGGTGCCAATACGCTTAACGCAGCCAGAGCAGCCAAAACTGCCGGAGCTATATATGATAACCAACGGATTAACACCGGAGGGAATTCAAAAGATGAAAAAAAAGCAACTGGTAATATACGCGGCAGTAAAGAAACAGCTGATACCCCTAATATCATTAACCAAATCGTACTGTTATTCATTAACCAACACCCCAATCGTAGCAGCAACTACGGAAGCAACAATAATGTTGGACATATTATGTATGGTAGAAGGCCAGATTAAACCGATTACTATGCACAGAACTGCTGCTATAACGGCTGCCAATATATCATTGCGTTTATTTATTACCAGAATTAACAGGCATATATACATAGCGGGAAGAGCAAATCCTAATCCCAGTCTGTCGGTATCAGCAATATTAGCTCCTAAAAATGCTCCTAACAAGGTACTGGTGATCCAGCCAAAATGCGAAGATAAATTAAGGGCTGCCATATACGAGGTGGAAGCTTCATGGTTACGATAATGATTCATTGCTACTGCATAAGTTTCATCAGTCAACCCGTAGGACAAAATACTTGCCCACTTTATTGGTACATGGTTACGCAGGTGGGGAACCATGGAAGTAGCAAACAAAAAATAGCGCAGATTAACCAAAATATTCGCCATAATTGCAGTTAAGACTGCTCCTCCTGCCTGCATAACCCCCAGGGCAATATATTGTCCGGCCCCAGTGAAACACAATATGGACATAACTGTAGCCTGGATTATTGTCATCCCTGCCTGGGTTGCCAGTACTCCAAAAGCAAATCCAAGTGGCAAATATCCTAATATGATTGGAATTGAATCCCTTATTCCAGTAATTATTTCCGCCCGGTTCACATTAAATCCTCAATTAATTTTCTTTACAACACTAAGCAAATTCTATCATGTAACCAGGCATTATTCTATAATTTATTACTCTTCATTCATTTCGGGATACTCTTCAATATTGTTTTCAGGATTTAATAGCCATTGACTATCCGGCATATGTTCATAGCATATATCCTGTGGTTCAGTGCCTTTTAAAAAAGCCATGGTACTTGTCCGCGGACAAGCTTCCCCGGCTATCTGACCACTATCCAGACATACGGTTATCCGTTCTATGTCAGATGGTTTAGTAAAATCACTTGTTCCGGTTTTACTTAAGCTTCCTCCTATAAACTTAGCCCAAATAGGACCGGCAATGGTTCCTCCAGGCAGATTTACCTGACCCTGGCGATCATACCCTACCCATACTGCACAGCAAATCCCCCGGGTGTATCCAAGCATCCAGGCATCTTTAAACTCATCAGTAGTTCCAGTCTTTCCTGCCACCGGTGCATTAATCCACTGTTTTAAATGTGAACCGGTACCTCCTGGTTCCATTACTCCTTTTAGCATATCAGTTATTATATAAGCATTTTCCTTATCAATTACCTGCCATTGCTGATAGCGCTTTTCTTCCAGCACTTCACCATTCTGATTTTCTACTCTTAGTATATAATTAGGTTCACTGTAAATACCCTGATTGGCAAATACGGAATAGGCGGCAGCCATATTGAGCGGAGAAACCGCATTGGAACCCAGCGGCAGGGATAGTACCGGTTCAATATTTTTAAAACCGAATTGTTCTGCGTAACGGGCAGTCTGAGCTGGTCCCAATTGATCATTTAATCTGACCGCAACTACATTATCGGAACGAGCCAATGCTTCTTTCAAAGTAAAATCCCTCCAATGATAAGGTGTATTCCCATAATCCTTGGGCCTATATATACTGCCGTCAATTAATTGAAATTCAACTTCCTCACATCTGATTTTATCCGCACTGGTATATCCGGATGCCAGAGCCAGTGAATACATAAACGGTTTGAAGGTTGAACCAGGCTGTCGCTTTGAATATACTCGATTATAAGCAGACTTTTGAAAATCACGCCCCCCAATCAGAGCACGGATTTGTCCATTATCAGGATCCAAAGCCACCAGAGCAGCCTGTAAATTCTCCGGCCAGTTCCGGGATTGTTCCACATAGGCCTGGTTGGCCACTTGCTGAAGATCTAAATCCAGGGTGGTATATATACGCATTCCCCCTTGAAAAACACTTCTATGACCATATCTTTCAGTAAGGTAGTCAATTACCATGGCCATAAAATAAGGGGCATCACCAGCTAAAAATGGAGCTTTTTTATATTCCAGGGGTTCATTTAAGGCTATATCCAATTCTTCCTGACTAATCATATTTTCTTCCAGCATTCTTTGCAGTACAATTTTTTGCCGGTCACGAGCTGCTTGAGGATTAATAAAAGGATCATAATGACCTGGCCATTGGGTTAAACCGGCTAATAATGCAGCCTGGGCCAGACTTAATTCACTGGCATGTTTTCCAAAATAATTACGGGCTGCCATTTCTACGCCATAAGCTCCATGGCCAAAATAGATAGTATTGCAATACATGGTCAGGATTTCGTCTTTACTGTATTTCCTTTCCAGCTGAAGAGCATATATAAGTTCCAACGCCTTTCTGGTTAGGGTACGTTCATTGGTCAGAAACAAGTTTTTAGCAGTTTGCTGCGTAATGGTGCTGCCGCCGGCAACAATCTTTTTTTCCCGCATATTAACATACAGCGCGCGAAGTATGCCTACCGGATCAACTCCATGGTGGCGATAAAAATTCTTATCTTCTACCGCTATAATTGCAGAAGTGAAGTCAGGAGAGATTTCCTTAATATTTAATTTTATACTGTTTTGGGCTGACAGGCCTTTTATTTCTCTGCCGTTTATATCATATACTACTGAGGGTTCAGGTATTTCAATCCCGGGTATTACTGATGAACATCCAACCGCATTAAAAATCAACAAAAACAGAATAATAATTCTCAGTATTTTCCGCATATATCTCACCCCTATCCAGAATTTACCCATTTTCCATACAGTTTATCCCAAAAGATATGATAATAATTGATACCATGGTTTGGGTGAATAAATATGACGGGGCAAGGGTGACGAAAAAAACCTCTTGTCAGAGTTACTGACAAGAGGTTTTCTGTTTAAAATCATATTTATCTTTTTATGAATACTTGATACAGATATTAGTAATCATTTCTCCTACATCCTGAACATAATCCTGTGCCATTTCTATATGTTCGTAAACTTCTCTCCATTTAATTATTGTCAGCGGATCATGCTCATGGTTTTCAAATAAACTGGCAACTCCATAACGATATAATAAATCCTGCTTATTCTCCAACTCAACTATTTGCTCACAAGCTTTTAGAATTTCTTTTTTATTATGCTCAATTCTATCCAGCAGATTAAAAGCCTTTTCCTGTAACAGCAAAGCTTCATATAACACATCCAGCATTTCTTTGACCTGTGCGTCAGGTTTACCGGTCTTATATAAAATCATTCGATCAATTATTCCGGTAATATAATCAAGAGTAGCAGCTATTTTTTGTACCAGCTGAAATGCATCTTTCCGATCAAATGGAAGTATAAATGTGCTGTTTAATCTTCTTACCAGTTCCTGTATGATGAGGTCTCCTTCATTTTCCAGACTGGTAAGCTCCGCTAGCTTTTTATCCAGATTATTGTAATCATCGGCAACACTGAGTAATATATCTCCCCCACGAACTACTATGCGGGCACTATCAGTAAAAAGCTGAAATAATTGTTCATCTTTTCTTCCAAATAACCGCATTGCTGTCCCCCCCTGAAGTCCTGTTATAAATAACTATAATATACCAAATTGTTAAGTAATACAATACTTACAGATTGTATTCATGGTTAAAACAATGACTGTTTATAGGGCTCTCAAATAATCCGGCCTTAAATAACTGCGATCATTTTTAGCAATAATATCATTAATTAAATCCAGCATTTTCTGTTTATCCTGTGGTAATCTACCTTTAATGGGCAAGTAGTTGGAAGCATGATTGCTTCTAAACTCACTGTCTACTACTTCCAGGTTTTCAATCATTATTCGCATCTCATCCAGTATTTCAAAAGGTCCAGGCAGCTCAAATTCTCCTCTTTCCATACGCCTGAATAACTCCGTACGGGGAACAACCATCAGCGTTAATGCCCCTATATAATCCGGATTCATATCGTTAAGTATTTTGGCGGTGTTACGGGCATGATCAACTGCTTCTGGAGTTCTGCCTGCTAATCCTAATAAAACGGTTACTGATAATTGCATACCAGCCTGGCGAATTCTCTTACCGGCTTCAACCATTTCATCATAAGTAACTCCTTTACGTATATCCTTCAGTAAAGGTTCATGACCAGTTTCCACTCCCAGATAGGCAATGGTCAGCCCGGCTGCTGTCATGGCAGTAAGCTCGGACATTTCTTTTCTAAGTATAACGTCCGGACTGGCATATACACCAACATGCTTTAGACTGGGAAAAGCAGCATATAAATCGTGTAATATTTCCAGTATATCAGAAGTCTCCATGGCAATAGCATCACCGTCAGCTAAAAATACTTTTTCTACATCACCATAGTATTGTTTAGCCATACGAATATCAGTTTTTATTTCTTCCAAAGAACGGACATGGTACTTTTTATCTTTATACATGGCACAGAAAGTACAACGGTTGTGAGTACAGCCAACGGTACACTGCAAAATATAACTGCGTGCTTCGCTGGGTGGTCTGAAAATATTTCCTTCATATCTCATTTATATTTCATCCTCCTTTATACACAGTGTATTACAAAACTGCCAAACTAGAAACTCTTTACATAATATAAAAGAATATCAAGCCATAATTTCATACTGTTAATCACAAAATAATATTGGTGCAATAGGCAAGGAGGTATTTTGTATGGCAAGAAAAGCAGGAATTATGTCTGAGGCCCTCAAATATGAAATAGCTCGTGAATTGGGAGTAGACCAGGTGGTCAGTTCCCAGGGCTGGGGCGCGGTAAGTTCCAGAGACTGCGGCAATATGGTAAAAAAAGCTATTGAAATCGCAGAACGTAATATTGCCCTCCAGAATAACCAATTATAATTAGAATTGCACCGACAGGGGAGATTAATTCTCCCCTGATTATTTTATTAGAACAACCACTTTTAATCTCTTTTTAAGATTCCCCTCTTGATTATCAAATCAACCGCCCAGAATATAATTACTGCTATAAAAACTGCTGCTATCGTAACCTGACGCAATCCCGCACCAATTAAAATCCCCATAATAGCCGTTAACCACAAGGTTCCTGCTACAGATAAGCCCATAATTCGTTTATCATCAGATATCCATATTAATCCGGTTCCAATGAATCCCAAGGCTGATACAACCTGAGCTGATAAACGGCCTGGATCACTAAACCAGGGGCCGGCAAATACTTTATAAAATTCGGTTGAGGTAATAGTTATTAATGCTGCTCCTATGCAAGTAATAGCAAACATTCTGGCATTACGTGCATCAGTAGTGGAAATTCCCACAATTAGTCCTACTATACCGGCAATAACCAGACGCAGTATATAATCAGTCATAGCACCGCTACCTATAAAACTCTATAATTAGGCGCCTCTTTAGTTATGGAAACATCATGCGGATGACTTTCAATTAATCCGGCATTAGAAATTCGTACAAACTGGGTATTATTTTTCATTTCTTCTATATTACGTACGCCACAATAACCCATCCCGGCCCTCAGACCGCCGATAAGCTGGAAGATCGTTTCAGCAACAACACCTTTGTATGGCACCCTTCCTTCTATACCTTCCGGCACCAGCTTCTGGGCATCCTCCTGGAAGTAACGGTCACTGCTGCCATCAACCATGGCACCCATGGAACCCATACCTCTATATACCTTATAACTCCTACCCTGTAAAATAACTGCTTCTCCCGGACTTTCATCCGTGCCTGCCAGCAGATTGCCCAGCATAACTACATCAGCCCCGGCAGCAATCGCTTTGGCAATATCACCGGAATACTTTATGCCACCATCGGCAATAATTGGTATTCCATATTTTTTGGCAACACTGGCGCAATCAGTAACAGCAGTTATTTGTGGCACCCCTATACCGGCAACCACCCTGGTAGTACAAATAGAACCCGGGCCTATGCCTACTTTTACCGAATCAACTCCGGCTTTTATTAATGCTTCGGTGGCTTCTCCGGTAGCCACATTGCCTGCTATTAACTCCAACTCAGGATATTTACGTTTTATTGCTTTTACTACCTCAATTACGGCTGAAGAATGTCCATGGGCAGTATCAACTACTATAACATCAACCCCGGCCTTTTTCAAAGCATCTACCCTTTCCATGGTATCCTTGGCCACACCTACTGCCGCCCCGGATAACAATCTTCCATGCGTGTCCTTGGCAGCATGTGGATATTTATAGCTTTTTTCAATATCCTTAATGGTAATTAAACCCATAAGATTATAGTCTTTATCCACTAATGGCAGTTTCTCAATTTTATATTTGCGTAGTAATTCCATGGCCTCGTCCATAGTGGTACCAACCGGTGCAGTTACCAGACGTTCGCTGGTCATTACTTCCCTTATTGACTGAGTAAAATCAGTCTCAAAACGAATATCGCGGTTGGTTATAATACCTACCAATTTGCGTCCTTCCGTAATTGGCACACCTGATATGCGATAATGTTCCATTATATCAAGGGCATCCTGAATTTTATTATCCGGTGCCAGGAAAAAGGGGTCAGTAATTACGCCATGTTCTGAGCGTTTTACACGATCTACCATATTAGCCTGTTGATCAATGGACATGTTTTTATGCAATATACCTATGCCGCCCTCACGAGCAACTGCAATAGCCATACGAGTTTCAGTAACCGTGTCCATTCCGGCACTCATGATAGGAATTTCCAGTCTGAGATTACGGGTTAATTGAGTTGATACATCCACCTCTCGGGGCATTATATCCGAATGACCTGGTATCAGTAAAACATCATCAAAGGTGAGACCTTCTTTTGAAAATTTATCCATGGTTTATGGCCTCCTTATAAAAATTTTGTATTATTATCGTATTATAAACCAAGATGCAATACTCCTCCAATGCATAATAATAATTATTTAATTATTTGCTGTCGCGTCATTCGGATTTTTAATCTGGATACAGGGGAATTTTTTTGTTGGTTAAATTGTTTTTGTCGGCAAATACTACAGCTAGTCACCGCCAATTACAGAACTGATACCGTAATGAAAGAAGTGGTCCTGTAAGTTTTTCACCGTTTTGACACTGATTCCAAATTCTTTGGCCATAGATTCCAGAGAATGATTTTTTTCTATCGCAGCAATAAAAGCATCAAAATCTATCCCGGCATCGGCAGTCATTTCAACCAGAGATGGTATTCTACTCCAGGGCGGATAACTTCCCTTTCCCAGGTTTTCATTGCTCATTTCAATACCTCCTTTCGTATTAGAGTGCTCATCTTTAGGAACTTGCATACAAAAAACAGGTCTTATGACAAGACCTGTTTTATTAATCTTTTTTATTTATTTTAATCTTTTTTATATGGAACTGTTTTTCAGCCGCATATGAGTTTGGTCTAAATCAACTACGATTACTTCGCGGCCAATCTTTTTAACCGCTTCCCAGGGTATGACCAATTTTTGTCGGTCAGCCCAAAAAGTAAAGGCGTTCCCCCGGTTGGGAAGAATAATGGATACGATATCACCAGTTTCACCATTAACCAGCATATCAGATTCCCCCACCGTACCCATTCGCATGCCATCATAAATGTTGACCATTTCCTTGCCGCTTAATTCATTTAATCGCATCCTTACCCCCCTATTTCCCCGTATGCCCAAAGCCCCCTTCACCTCTATCAGTATTATCCAGGTCCTGTACTTCTATCAATTGAGCTGTTTCTACCTGGCTGAAAACCATCTGGGCAATACGTTCACCTTTTTTTAATATATACTCTTTGTCCCCCAAATTTATAACTATTACCTTTATCTCACCCCGATAATCAGCATCAATGGTTCCAGGGGTATTTAGGAGAGTTATACCATGATTAATAGCCAGACCGCTACGCGGCCTGATCTGGGCTTCATAGCCTGGTGGCAAACTGATGGCAATACCGGTAGGAACGAGCATCCTTTGTCCCGGTTTAAGAGTTATTTCCTCCTCTACAGCCGCATATAAATCAACTCCGGCAGCCCCGGCAGTCATATACCCAGGTAAGGGCAAATCATTTGAATGAACACGTTTAACTAATACTTTCACCGCTTTTCCTCCATTACTCAAGCCCAATGTTTTAAATATTCGTTATCTACTAATGATAATGCTTCTTTGGTTCCTATAGCGGCCATGGAAAACTTTTCCCGGGCTAACATTTCGGCCGCCAATTGATTAACTTCATGATATTTTACCTGCATTACCTTTTCCATTACTTCTTCTATAGGAATAACCCGATCATACATTAACATAGACTTACCCAGGCGACTCATACGATTCATGACGCTTTCCATACCCATATACATACTTGATTTTACCATTTGCTGAGTCCGCTGTACTTCGATGTCGGTAACCCCTTCCTGAACAAATTTCATTATTTGAGCATGAAGTGCTTCCTGACAACGTTCAATTTTTCCTGGGCCGGTACCTATATAGATTGAACAGGCACCTGTATCAGAATAGGTCGAAGAACTCGAATAAACGGAATAGGCTAGTCCCAATTCTTCACGTAATGATTGAAACAAACGGGAACTGAGTCCCCCGCCCAAAATACTGTTCATAATGTTTAAGGTGTAACGTTGATTATCATGATAGTTTAGACCTGGTACTCCCCAGCAAATCTGTACCTGTTCAGTATCTTTTTCCACCAGGCTGGTAAATCTTTTATACTGCCGGGGGGGTGATGACGGTAACACTACCTGCTGATCAGGTATTTTATTCAGAATTTTTTCGATTGTATCTTTCATTTTTTCAGGTTCTACATTACCGGCGATTGCAATTACCATATTGGAAGGTGTATAGCACTGATGATAAAAATCCAGTATATTATCGCGATTAAAATTTTTAACTGAATCCAAAGTTCCGAGAATTGGCAAACCCATAGTGTGATCTGACCACATTTTTTGAGCAAACACATCGTGGATTAAGTCGTCCGGAGTGTCTTCATACATATTAATTTCTTCGATGACGACTTCTTTTTCGGTAGAGAATTCTTTAGGTTCAAAAACCGAATTAAACAGCATATCAAAAATTATTTCTGTAGCAGTATATATATTTTCATCCAGTGTACGTGCATATACACAGGTATACTCTTTTGATGTATAAGCATTAAGCTGACCGCCAATGCTTTCAAAGCTTTCAGCTATTTCCCGGGCGTTTCGCTGCTCAGTGCCCTTGAACAGCATATGTTCAATAAAATGACTTCCCCCGGCTATTTCCGGTGTCTCATGCCTGGACCCTACTTTTATAAATACTCCTATGGCAGCAGATTTTAAATAAGGAATTTCCTCAATAATCAATTGTGCCTGCGATTCCAGTTTCCAGCAATTTATCATAAATTACCTCCATCTGTGCTATTGAATTAGCAACAAATCAATTATACAGTATTAAACAACCAACGCCTAATTACTTCGTTTAACTTTTCCAGCCATCCATGATGCGAATATACAGTTTTATCAGTGATCAAGGCAACTGTATCTACTATCTGACCATCTGACCATATGGTCAGACTGCCCAGTTTTTGTCCGGCTTTTACCGGCAAACCGGGATTATAGTCAACTATGACTTGTTTTTCAATATTCAGTTTACCATCACCCTGCCACAAATTCACATCCCTGCTGGCATATAGTTGCAATCTATATCCGGGTATTTCTACAAGGGGTATTTCTTTTAATACTTGTGCAGAATCTACGATTTTATTCAATTGGGTTTTATTAAATCCATATTCCAATAAACGTCGGCAATCTCCCTGACGATCTCCTGATTTCAGACTTACTGCTATCAGTTGTCTGCCCTGACGGGTAGCAGACGCAACCAGACATTTACCAGCTGCATTAGTTGTGCCGGTCTTTATACCGTCTGCACCGGGGAAACTTACTAACAGCCCGTTAGTATTTGTTATCGTAAGGGGTTGTCGATAACCTGGATGATGAAATTCTACACTTTTGGAAGAGACCAGCTCCCGCAGATAACCATACTGCAGGCAATACCGGCCTATCTGAGCTAAATCATAAGCGGTGCTGTAATGGTTTTTGGATGGTAAACCAGAGGCATTTTCAAAATAGGTATTCCCGGAAGCAATAAGACAGGCCTTTTTAGACATTAAATAGGAAAAGAACTGCTCGTCTCCAGCCACATGCTCAGCCAGAACTACGGCAGCATCATTGGAGGAACGAACCAGGGTGGCCTTTAAAAGCTCTCCAATTGTAAGTTGCTGACCGGCTCGTAATCCGATAGTGTACTCAGGAGTACGGTCTGCATGAGGGCTAACTGTTGCTATTTCCTGTAAATCACAATATTCAGTTGCCAGAATAGCAGTAAGCATTTTGGTTGTACTGGCAACCGGTCTTCGTTCATGAGCCTGGTGCGATAATATTATTTGTCCGCTTTGCGCATCAACCAAACAATAATAATTCGAACTCATATAAGGAACAGCACTTATTGATTGTACCGGAACTAAAATTAAAATAATAAGCAGCAGCAAACAATTAGCGGTTCTTAGCATCTGGTTGCGCCTCAGTCTTTGGGTTTACTATTATTTGATCAATGGCTACCATTTTATAGCCTTCTGCTTTTAGTCCAGCCAACATATCAGGTAATGCTTTTACGGTAGGTGCAGTGGGATGCATTAATATAATAGCATCATTGTGTACCTGATTTAGCACTCGTTTTACAATTACCGCAGGACTGGGACGCTGCCAGTCAATCGTATCAACACTCCACATAGTAAGCGTATAGCCTAATTCAGAAGCCACACTGACAACCTGCCGGTTTTGCTCTCCATAGGGAGGTGCAAAATATGCAGGCTTCTTACCAGTGACCTTATTAATTATTGATTCAGCTTTTTTTATTTGTTCGGCTATATCCTGGCGGGACAGATTATTAAAATGCAAATGACTATAGCCGTGGTTTTGCACACTATGACCTGCCTGGGCCATTTGTTTTAATAAATCACTGTTTTTTTCTGCCCATTTACCGGTAACATAAAATGTAACTGTAGCATCATTCTTTTTAAATTCTTCCAGCATCTGAGGTATATATTCTTCTCCCCAATCGACATTTACAGTTATAGCCACCATTTTTTTACCGGTGTTACCCTGATATACCGGTTCATTCAATTTGGTCGCAATACTGGCCTGGTTAAGATAAACCAATGATAATCCTATAAAACATGCCAGCAATACAACCATTGATACCAGAGCGCGTATACCACTTCTGGTCAGAAAAATAACTTTCATTTAATTAATCCTCCCCCTGCTTTACAAATCGGTATTACTTTAATAAATATTCCAAAGTTCCGATTGATATGAGTTATTATCAGGAGGAATTATTGAGTCAGAAACTGCAAATAAACCGAGACAACTCGGTTTACTTGTAGACTACATGATTTTACTCGTGTTGGGTCAGGCTTGTTCTCTGAGAACTGCTTTCCGGGAAAGATTAACTCTACCCTGTCGGTCAATTTCGGTTACTTTGACTTCAATTTTGTCACCAATGTTAACTACATCAGTAACTTTTTCTACACGGTCCAAATCCAACTGGGAAATATGAACCAGACCTTCTTTCCCCTGTGAACCAAAGGCTCCGGGAATTATTTCAACAAAAGCGCCGAAATCCATAATTCTTTTCACGGTTCCCAGATAAGTCTTTCCAACCTCTACTTCAGCAATAATCGATTCAATTATGGCCTGAGCCTTAGCAGCTGCAGTTTCATCATTGGCTATGATGAACAAGGTGCCATCATCCTCGATGTCTATTTTACACCCGGTTTCATCAACAATCTTATGAATAATTTTACCGCCAGGTCCAATTACTTCTCTAATTTTATCTACCGGTATCTGCATACGGGTAAGACGAGGTGCATAGGGAGAAAGCTCTTTATTAGGCTGATTAATAGCTTCCAGCATTTTCTGCATAATAAACATTCTTCCGCTGCGAGCTTTAATCAGGGCTGCCTGAACTATTTCCCGATTAACTCCGGTAATCTTAATGTCCATCTGAATTGCGGTTACCCCATTTTCAGTTCCAGCCAGTTTGAAGTCCATATCGCCCAGAGCATCTTCTATTCCCTGGATATCACTTAGAATAGCAAATTTATCTTCGGCTTTAACCAAACCCATAGCAATCCCTGATACCGGTCTTTTTATAGGTACTCCTGCATGCATTAAAGAAAGCGTACTTCCACATACACTTCCCATGGAGCTGGAACCATTGGATTCCAATACTTCAGATACAATCCGGATAGTATAAGGGAATTCGGATTCTGAAGGTAAAACTGCCAACAAGGCTCTTTCAGCCAATGCTCCATGACCTATTTCCCTTCGGCCCGGACCTCTCATCGGTTTAACTTCTCCAACACTATATGGCGGGAAATTATAATGATGAATATAGCGTTTGGAGGTAGCAATACCAAGCCCATCAAGATTTTGTTCTTCACTTATGGATCCCAGGGTGGTAACTGACAATACCTGAGTTTGTCCACGCGTAAATATTGCAGAACCATGAGGCCGAGGCAGATAACCTACTTCACAGCTAATCTTACGGATTTCATCAAGGGCTCGTCCATCCACTCGATCACCATCATCCAGAATCATGTTGCGTACAATTTCCTTCATGATTTTATCCAATAAAGCATCCATTTCTTTACCTTTATCAGGATATATCTCAGAGAAATATGCTAATATTTCCTCTTTGGAGCTATCCATATGAGCTTCACGGGATTTTTTATCCGGATTTTTAACTGCTTGTTCTAATATTGGTGCGGCATATTCGCGTACCTTATTTTCCATTTCCTCATCAACTTCAGGGACAATAACTTCACTCTTAACCGGTTGATTTTCATCAATAATCGGTTGTTGGAAATCACAGATACGCTTAATCTCCTCATGAGCAAAAAAGATGGCTTCCAATACCTGATCTTCAGGAATTTCGTTAGCACTGCCTTCTACCATCATAATTGCATCACGTGTGCCAGCTACCGTAATATGAACATCGCTATTCAAAGTTTGTTCTATAGTTGGGTTTATAACCAACTGATTGTCAACCATACCTACTATTACGGCAGCTACCGGTTCTTCAAAAGGTATGTTTGATACATTCAAAGCTACGGAAGCACCTATAATCGCAGTAACGTCGGGGGGATTATTCTTATCTACCGATAATACTGTAGCCACAACATGAATGTCATTGCGATATCCTTTGGGAAACAGCGGTCTGATTGGGCGGTCAATTAGACGAGAGGTTAAGGTAGCATTTTCTGTAGCCCTGCCCTCTCTTTTGATAAATCCGCCTGGGATCTTACCAATGGCATATTGTTTTTCTTCATAGTCAACGGTAAGCGGGAAAAAATCAATCCCTTCTCTGGGGCCTTTGGTAGCAGTAGCAGTTACCAAAACCACCGTATCACCATATCTAACCACTGCAGCGCCATTAGCTTGTTTGGCAACTTGTCCGACCTCTACAATCAAGGGCCGACCGGCAACTTCAGTTTGATACTTGCGAACGATAGTAATTCCTCCTTTCATAATAGATAAAATGAAAGAGCGGCAATCCGCTCTTTATCTGCGTAAACCAAGCTTGGTAACAATACCTCTGTATCGCTCAAAGTCCTTTTTCTTAAGATAATCAAGCAGGGATCTACGCTGTCCAACCATTTTTAACAGGCCACGACGTGAATGAAAATCTTTTTTATTTATCTTGAGATGTTCATTCAAATAATTAATTCTCTCAGTTAAAATGGCAATCTGAACTTCTGGAGATCCAGTATCATTTTCATGAATTTGAAAAGCCTTGATTAATTCATCTTTTCTTTCCTGAGTAAGAGCCATAACATTTCACCTCCTTACATTTAATCGCCAACCAACCAAGAAATACGTCGGTGAAAATCGCATTCCCGAGCTGATGGTTCCTACCTGGTGTTATATTGTTTAACAGGTTTACCCTGCCGCTCTTTAAGCTAACCCTCATTGTAATCATATGATGATAGTATTACCATAAGACATCTATATAAAAACCATTATAAATTCTAGCATAGTACCCGTAAAAAGTAAATTCCAGCTGGGTGGTGCAAAAGGACCTTCCCTTCGTCACCCTAGGGCAGAACTATTCTATTAGCTGCTTCATCACAATCCCGAGCAATCTGGGCTCGCAGTTCTTCCAGACCGTTGAATTTTATCTGATCACGTATTTTATGATAAAAAGATACTTGCAGTCGCTTTCCATATATGGATTGATTAAAGTCAATTATATGTACCTCAACGGTCAAGGGAAATTCTTCATGAAAAGTTGGTTTGGTACCAATATTTATGACTGCTTTATAATAATTATCCTCAAACCATACCGTACCGGAATATACGCCTACCGCTGGAATGTTTAACTCAGGATCAAATTCGATATTGGCAGTAGGAAAACCAATGCTGCTGCCCCGACGTTCACCACCGGTTACCATTCCCTCGATAACCAGGTTGTAACCCAGTAATTTGGCTGCCATTTCCATGTTACCCTCACCAAGCATCTGGCGAATCAAACTACTGGATACCACCATATCATCTACGGTTACCGGTTGCGTAACATTTACAGCAAATCCAAATTCCTCACCCAAACTGGTCAGTAAAGCCGGATCTCCCTGACCTTTATGACCAAAGGTATGATTAAAACCAACAAATACTTCTTTGACGTTCAATTGCTCCACAAGTATACGTTGAACAAATTCCCGCGGTGACCAATGTGCAATGTCAGTAGTAAAGGGATGATATATTAAGATATCCATGCCCAAATCAGCTAACAATTCAGCTTTGCGCTCATTGGTAACTAATAATTTTGGTGCATTGGAAGGATTAATTACCCTGGCCGGGTGAGGATCAAAGATAAATGCCCCGGACAATCCTTTATTTTGACTGGATTTGGCAATTGAATCTTTAATTAGCTTCTGATGCCCTAAATGAACACCATCAAAATTCCCTAATGCCAGATATAAAGGACTGGCACCTGAAATATAATTTTCAACCCCTTTAATGATTTGCATGAACTTATTCTCCTCAATTATCAAATATAAACATTCTTTCCGGTTGTATTACCGTAATATTTGCCTGGGGTTCAGCTCTGGCTATAGCCATTAATTGCCCTGATGAAGAATATAACTTAATCTTACCAGGTAATAAGTTTTGCTCAATGGTAAAAGGATTACCATGACTCAGATATCGCAATGATTCAGGAGAATCAATGACGATCGATGGCAGAGCAGTTAGAGGATAATCCAGCGGCAAGAGCTTATCTATTAACGTAACCTGATCTTCCAGTTCGTCAATTTTAGATGAATCACGAAGATTAAAATCTCCCACTCTGATTCTTTCCAAAGCTGACATATATGCGCCTGTGCCTAATTTTTGGCCTATGTCATGGCATAAAGTACGTATATAGGTACCTTTTGAACAGGTCACCTGCAGGTGAATCCTGCAATCATATTCCGTGGAGATAATCTCTAAAATTTTCAAATCATGAATTTCTACTTCCCGCTCTGATCTTTCTACCGTAATACCCTGACGGGCTAATTCATAAAGTCTTTTACCCTCGTGGTGAACCGCTGAATACATGGGAGGTGTTTGCCTGATGGTCCCAGTAAATTCTTTAACTATATCCTGCAACTGGTTAATGTCAACCCTTTGTTTACCGGTAAAAACCAGTTGGCCCCAGGCATCCTGGGTATCTGATTCTGCTCCGGTAGTCATTGTAGCAACATATTCCTTAATACTGTCATCCAGATAAGGTATTATTCGGGTAGCTTGACCTACTGCTACCGGTAAAACACCGGTTGCCATTGGATCAAGGGTTCCTAAATGACCAAGCTTTGTTTTCCGATTAACATATTTTTTTAGTTGGCGAATTACATCAAAAGAAGATTGCCCTTGATTTTTATATATATTTAGGAAGCCATTCAACTAATCCAACACATCCTTAGCCAGTCTAAGTACCTGCTCTTTTACTTCTTGCAAACTTCCTTTAACATGAGCACCGGCTGCCTGTTGATGGCCGCCCCCTCCCAGCTTAACAGCCAGGTCTGCTACATCCAGATTCCCCTTGGAGCGAAACCCCACCTTGACCATGTCTGGGCTGGTCTCCCGAAATAATATGCCAATCTCAACCCCTTTTATGGAACGGGTATAATTTATTATTCCCTCCGGATGAATACCGGTTGCACCTGCTGTCTCTACTTCCTGCAATGATAAAGTCATCCACGCCATTTTACCTGACGAATCAAATTCTAGATTTTTCAAGGCTTCTCCAAGCAACAATACTTCTGCCCGAGGCTTGGACTCAAATAAATTAGTTCTAATTTTCTCAATTTCCACACCATATTCCAGTAAATCTGCAGCTATACGCATAGTTCGTGGTGAGGTGTTGTTATAAAGAAAATTACCGGAATCCATTACAATTCCAGTATAGATAGCTTCGGCCATATTAACAGTAATTTTTACATCCAATGCCTTTAAAATTCGATAAACTAATTCAGCAGTTGCTATACTGGTATCGTCTACATAATTATAAACGGCAAATAAATCATTGGATGGGTGATGATCTATATTGACGGTTAGTTGACCTTCAGTTAATTTGGCCAGAAAATCATCACCCGCCCGATATTTATCCGAACAGTCCAGAAATATAACTATCGAAGTAGATTGGTTCGTTTCTAACGGTTGAATTGTATCTATACCGGATAAAAATTCATATAGAGAAGGTACTTTATCCTGTAATGTTATGGCTACCTGTTTATGCAGGGATTTTAATCCCCAATACATACCCAGTAAAGAGCCAATACAGTCTCCATCCGGTATTACATGCCCAACCAGCAGAAAATTATCCTGTTCCTTTATCAAGGCGGCAATTTCTTCAATAGTATTATTTACTCTGATTTTGGTTCACTCTCCTTAATTTCATTCAGGAGAGCAGATATTCTTACCCCATGTTCAATGGACTTATCCAGACGAAATTCCAATTCCGGCGCATGTTTAATTTGAATCTCCCTGGCGACTTCTGAACGAATATATCCACGGGCTTTTTGTAATGCCTGCATAGTTTCTTCCTGTTTAGCCTCATCACCCAAAATACTGAAATTTACTCGGGCATGACTTATATCATTAGCTACATCTACACGGCTGACTGAAACAGTACTGAAATCAATACGTGGATCTTTTATATCCTCATGAATTATTCGAGATATAACCCGCCTGATTTCAACTGACATACGCTCTACTCTACGTTTACTCATTTTCATACCTCCATCATGGTCACTTATTATAGCTCCCGAGGTACTTCTTCAAGCACATAAGCCTCGATTAGGTCCCCTTCTTTTAAATCATTAAAATCCCTGATACCTATTCCACATTCATAATTTTCCAATACTTCTTTGGCATCATCTTTAAAACGTTTCAGTGAAGATAATTTACCTTCATATATGATAACCCCGTCTCTTAACACTCGAACTTCTGAATTACGCTGAATCTTACCTTCAATGACATATGAGCCGGCAACAACTCCGGTATTTGGTACTTTAAATAGCGCTCTAACTTCAGCTCTGCCCAAATATTTCTCTTTATATTCCGGATCAAGCAAACCGGTCATAGCTTTTTTAACATCTTCAATAGCTTCGTATATTACCCGGTAAAGACGAACATCAATTTTTTCGTCTTCAGCATATTTACGTGCTTTACTGTCCGGACGAACATTAAAACCAAGTATAATTGCATTTGAGGCAGAAGCCAGCATAACGTCAGTTTCACTAATCGCTCCCACTGCAGCGTGTATAACATGTACTTTAACTTCATCAGTACTTAACCTTAACAGTGATTGAGATAATGCCTCAATTGAGCCCTGTACATCACCTTTTATAATCAGGTTTAATTCTTTTATATCTGTAGTTTGGATATGATTAAAGAAATCATCCAATGATACCCGACTGCTTTGCTTTTGTTCCTCAAGTTTACGTTCAGCAATACGTAAATTGCTTAATTCTTTTGCAATTTTTTCTTCACAAACCTGGACCCGCTCACCTGCTTCAGGGACGTCCGACCAACCCATAATTTCAACCGGCATGGAAGGAAATGCCTGCTCTACCCTTCTGCCTCTATGGTCAGTCATAGCTCTGACTTTACACCAATTATAACCACAAATTACACAGTCTCCGACTTTAAGCGTTCCCTTTTGAACTAAAATTGTTGCAACTGCACCGCGGCCTTTGTCCAATTCACCTTCTATAACAACACCTTCGGCATCACGATCAGGATTGGCTTTAATTTCGTTGACTTCAGCAACCAGTAAAACCATCTCCAACAGTGACTCAATTCCCTGTCCGGTCTTTGCGGATACCGGTACAAATATAGTATCACCGCCCCATTCCTCCGGAACTATTTGATGTTCAGTGAGTTGCTGCATAACTTTATCCGGATTGGCATCAGGTTTGTCAATTTTATTAACAGCGACCAGAAATGGTACTTTAGCTGCTCTGATGTGATTAATAGCTTCAACTGTTTGTGGCATAACTCCATCATCAGCAGCAACTACCAATATAACAATATCAGTAAGATTAGCTCCCCGGGCACGCATAGCAGTAAAAGCTTCGTGTCCTGGTGTATCAATAAAAGTAATCCGATTATTATTTACTTTTACCTGATAGGCCCCAATATGTTGAGTTATTCCTCCTGCTTCACCCGAAACCACATCAGCCTGGCGAATTCGATCCAATAGAGAAGTCTTACCATGATCAACATGGCCCATTACGGTTACAACCGGAGGCCTCAGTTTCATACTGCTTTCATCATCTACTATTTCTTCAAATATCTTTTGCTCCTCTGATAATTCATGTTCAATTTTTACTTCAAAAAGACTGCATATGATTTCACAGGTATCAAAATCAATTTCCTGATTAATAGTAGCCATAGTGCCAAGCTCCATTAATTTCTTGACAATTTCGGCCGGCGTTTTATTTAATTTATCAGCCAGATCACGTACAGAAATAAAATCCTGCACTTTTATAAGACTTGGAGTCTCCAGCATAGTTTCTTCTTTACGCCGCTTATGTTTGCTCTTTTTCCCCGGCCGACTATAGTCTCTCTGGGTCGGCATTGGCTTTGCTTTTCCCTGCCCCTGCTGGGGACGTTGCTGAACTTGCTGGGGACGTTGCTGACCCTGCTGGGGACGTTGCTGACCCTGCTGGGGACGTTGCTGACCCTGTTGGGGACGTTGCTGACCCTGTTGGGGACGTTGCTGATCCTGCTGGGGACGTTGCTGACCCTGTTGGGGACGTTGCTGACCCTGCTGCGGGCGTTGCTGACCCTGTTGCGGGCGTTGCTGACCCTGTTGGGGACGTTGCTGACCCTGCTGCGGGCGTTGCTGCGCCTGCTGGGGACGTTGCTGGCCCTGCTGCGATCTGGGATGAGTCTGCTGGGTTCTCGGCTGAATCTGCTGTTCTTGATCCTTCTGCCGTAGCTTATCCTGTTGAATTCCAGGCTGAACTTTCTGTGGTTGACGGGTTGCCGTATCATGTTCACCCGTTCTTTTTTTTACCGGTTTTTCTAACTCTCTTTCCGGTGCAACAGGCTTACTGGTTTTTTGTTCAGTTGTCCTGGAAGATGGTTTTGGTGCCGAATGTTCAGGGGGTTTTTGTTCCCTGGCAACTGTCGAGCTGGTTTGATTGGGTGTGGATTTAGCCCTGGCATCCCTGGTCGGTTGAACTGGCGCTTTGGCAGTCTCAGGTTTCTTTTGATCTTTAACCTGAGTTTCTTTACCACCAGACAATTGTTTCTTTACCCAGGTGACTTGATTGTCTTCAATGGTACTCATATGATTCTTAATATCTAAACCCATACCCTGAAGAGTATCTACCAGTTCCTTACTGGGAATATTGAGTTCCTTTGCTAATTCATGTACTCTTATTTTGGCCATTGAACCACCCCCGTGCTTTCTATTTTTATTCCGACCGATTCTGACTGTTTTAAAATTGCTCCAGCTAAGCCTTCGTCATTTATTGTAACTGCAACCCGATAAGCCTTACCTATTGCTGCTCCAAGCTCATATTTATCTCCCACTGTTATCCAGGGAATCCCCAGCTTTTCGCAATTTGATTGCAAAGACTCTTTGGTAGCAGATGAAATATCAATGCTCATTATTAGTAAACAGGCTCTTTTCCTGATAATACTATTTTTAACTGCTACTGTTCCGGCGGAAACTTTACCTGCTCTTTGTGCCATTCCTATCATAGCAAATATTTTTTTCAAATAGTATCTCTCCCATCTATGAAACCAGCTCCGAGATTTTCTGTTTGATGGTCGCTAATACTTCCGGTGCTATTTCATGCTCCAAAGCTT
>JAAYBS010000095.1 GCA_012718855.1 Syntrophomonadaceae bacterium | reverse complement strand
GTGGACAAGAGATGTGGGGCTATGGCGCAGTTGGGAGCGCGCTTGAATGGCATTCAAGAGGTCGTGGGTTCGAATCCCACTAGCTCCACCAATATCATATTGTCAATCAGGGTGGTACCGCGGGAATAACTCTCGTCCCTTTGAGGGATTGGGGGTTTTTTTGTTTTTTATCTGTATTTCAGGAGGCTAAAACATGAACTCTAAGTATGATTTTCAGGCTATTGAAAAGAAATGGCAGAAATATTGGGAAGAACAGAATATTTTTCATGTCACTGAGGATCCGAACCGGCCAAAGTATTATGCGCTGGAGATGTTTCCTTATCCCTCCGGCAATCTGCATATGGGTCATGTGCGTAACTATGCAATCGGTGACGTGGTAGCTCGTTTCAAAGCTATGAATGGATTTAATGTTTTACACCCGATGGGTTGGGATGCATTCGGACTACCGGCAGAAAATGCTGCTATCAAAAATGCTATTCCCCCGGCTCGCTGGACCAGCAGCAATATAGTAAATATGCGTGAACAGCTCAAAACCCTTGGTATCAGCTATGACTGGGATCGTGAATTATCCACCGCCAGTCCTGAATATTACAAGTTTACGCAGTGGATGTTCCTAAAACTTTATCAACATAACCTGGCTTACAAGAAGAAAGCTGCCGTAAACTGGTGTCCCTCCTGCCAAACCGTTCTGGCTAATGAACAGGTAGTCGAAGGCAGTTGTGAACGCTGTGATGCTGCCGTAGATAAAAAGCAACTTGAACAATGGTTTTTTAAAATAACTGATTATGCTCAGCGTTTGCTGGACGACCTGGAAATGCTTCCCGGATGGCCGGACAAGGTCAAGATAATGCAGCGCAATTGGATAGGACGCAGTCAGGGTTGTCAGTTCTCCATGGATATTGAAGGTTGTGATGAAAAGATTACCGTTTTCACTACCCGACCGGATACGGTTTTTGGAGTTACCTATATGGTTCTGGCACCTGAACATCCGCTGGTAAGTGTAGTATCTGCCGGTAAACCTCAGGAACAGCAGGTGCAGGAATTTGTAAAACGCATGCAATACTTGAGTGATATGGCTCGAACCGCCAGTGATGTTGAAAAAGAGGGGGTTTTCACCGGGGCTTATGCCATCAATCCCATGAATGGTGAACACATTCCCATCTGGATTGCCAATTATGTGCTTATGGATTACGGCACCGGTGCAATTATGGCCGTACCTGCCCATGACCAGCGAGATTTTGAATTCGCCCGTAAGTATGATATACCTGTACGGGTAGTAATCAAAGGTGAAGAGTCTCCATTAAATGCAGATGAATTAGCGGAGGCTTATGCCGGTGATGGCGTTATGGTTAATTCCGGTACATTTGACAACTACTCGGTGGAAGATGGCAAAAATGCAGTAATTGAATACATGCAGGAAAATAATATCGGATTTGGAACGGTGAATTTCCGGTTACGCGATTGGCTGATTTCGCGCCAGCGTTACTGGGGGGCACCTATTCCAATAATATATTGTGATAAATGTGGAATAGTCCCGGTCCCTGAATCTGATTTGCCGGTAATTTTGCCGGAAGATGTAGAGTTTAAACCCTCAGGCGAATCTCCGCTGAATTATGTGGAATCCTTTTATAAAACTGATTGTCCGGTTTGTGGTGGTGCGGCTAAACGTGAAACAGATACCATGGATACTTTTGTCTGTTCATCCTGGTATTTTGACCGCTTTTGCAGTCCCCAGGAAACCTCACTGCCTTTTACCCGCGGAGCAGTCGATTATTGGATGCCGGTAGATCAATATATTGGTGGAGTTGAACATGCCATTTTACATCTGATGTATGCCCGTTTCTTCACCAAGTTCCTGCATGATATAAATATGCTGGAGGCTCAGGAACCCTTTACCAACCTGCTTACACAGGGAATGGTTTTAAAGGACGGAGCAAAAATGTCAAAATCCAAAGGCAATGTGGTTAGTCCTGAAGACATTATTCGCACTTATGGCGCTGACACGGCCCGGTTATTCATCCTGTTTGCATCTCCTCCGGAGCGTGATCTGGAATGGAGTGATCAGGGAGTTGAAGGTGCCTACCGCTTTTTAAATCGTATCTGGCGTCTGGTGGATGAATATGCCGACTTAATCCAGGAGGTATCATTACCGGAAGATTTCTCCCAGCTGGATGAAAATGCCCGTAAAATGAGGTTTAAAACCCATGCTACCATAAAAAAGGTGAGTGAAGATATTAACGCACGCTTTAATTTTAATACTGCCATTAGTGCCATTATGGAGCTAACCAATATGCTTAACTGGTATAAAGACGTTGAGGAATTGGACCTGGCAGTATTTAAAGAAGCGATTAACTCCCTGTTGATTATGTTAAACCCCTTCTCTCCTCACATCGCTGAGGAATTGTGGCAACGCTGCGGTAATGAAAACAGTGTCCAAATTCAGAACTGGCCTAAATATGACCCTCAGGCTCTGATACAGGATGAAATAGAAATCGTAGTGCAAATAAGCGGCAAGGTAAAAGAACGAATTATGGTCCCGGTAGACAGCACTGAAGAAGAATTACGTGAAATTGCTCAAAATAACTCTCGGATTAAAGAGTTGACAAACGGAAAGAAGATCGTGAAAATAATAGTGGTCCCTAATAAATTGGTTAATATTGTCGCTAATTAATTTTGATACCAATAATATTGGTATATACACCCCCGGGGGGTGGGCAACCTTCAAACGAAACCCGGTTGCATTACGATGGTCGTGCCCACCTCCTCCCCCCCCTAATAGACGTAGATTAATTAAGACTTACTGTCAGTTATCAATACTTCGCGAGCATCCGCCCAAAGGTTTTCCAATTGATAATAGTCTCTTTCTTCCTCACGAAATACATGTAAAATTACTGAGTTGTAATCCAACACACACCAGACTCCCTGTTGATGTCCTTCTTTGCGCAGGGGAAGAACCTCATGCTCCCTTAAAGTTTCCTCTACATAATCAGCAATACTGCGTACCTGAAGATAGTTTCTGCCACTGACAATAACAAAATAATCGGTAATCACAGTTAAATCACTTACATCCAAAATAGTGATGTTCATAGCCTTCTCATCCAGGCAGGCTTCGGTAATTAGTTTTACAATATCAATACCTTCCAACAAATCTAACCTCCCTTAGTTATTTTAAAAATATATTTCTCTTATATATAAGTTCCATCACCGCGTTTTAAATAGGCATTGCGTACCTCTACAGTACGGGGATGAATCAGTCTTCCCTGGTCAAGGCAATAGCGCAGGGTAGTTTCCAGACCAAACAGCATAGCTTGATTAAGATCACGGTAAGCCAGACATTTCAATCTGTCCTGCCCGGGATAATCCCTGCCCGGTTCAATCATATCTGCCAGATAAATAATTTCCTCCAGTTGGCTCATATTTAAATCACCAGTGGTATGTACTGCTACTGCTCTTAATATCTCCTGATCATCAATACCTAATTCCTGTTGAAGTAACCAGGCCCCTACCGGCGCATGCAGCAGATCCGGAATCTGATAATCCATATCATGCTGAATCAGTTTCCCCTTTTCAGCCGCAGTTAACAATTCTGCTCCGGATAAGCCTTTGGCATAATCATGTAATAACCCGGTGATATATGCCTTGTCAACCTCAACCCCAAATATTTCTGCCAGCTCCCGGGCTACCCGGGCAACTTCCAGCGAATGTTTGAAACGGGAAGGAGAAAGCCGCCGGCGAATTATTTCCTGCAATTGTTGTTCATTGTACAATAATCTCTCCTCCCTTTACCGGTAAAGTCCATGGTCATCAATATATTGTTCAACCTGGTCAGGCAGGAGATATTTTATGGGTTGTCCCTCCCTTACCCGTTGACGAATATCGGTTGAAGAAATATCCATACCGGGAATAGCCATTATATGTAGATTGTCCCATAATTGCAGCGGCAATTGCTGCAAAGACGGTATATTTCGATCCAATACATAATTAGGTCGTGTTACTACGATAAACTGGCACAAGGTAGACAGGCGACCGATATCTTTCCAGCTATGCATTGATAACAAAGAGTCCATTCCCATTATAAAATAAAAGGTATCCTGCGGTTGTTGGCTGATAAAGTAATCCATGGTATCTACCGTATATGAATTACCCGAACGCTGCATTTCCAAATCTGATATAGTAAAGGCCGGATTATCCTTAATCGCCAGGCAGACCATCTGGTAACGATGGTCCCGACTCAGAACTGAATTAATTTCTTTATGCGGGGGACGGGCAGCAGGCATAAAAATAACCCGGTCCAATTGGAATTGGTAGCGTGCCATTTCTGCTGCAACCAGATGCCCATAATGGATGGGGTCAAATGTTCCTCCCAATATCGCTATTCTTTGTCCCGAATTCAAGCTATCACCCTTATTTATGTAAAATCTATCCTAATAATAACTTTGCCGTTATGAAAATGCAAATTAGCTATGTAGAGACTTTCCCCTGGCAATTAAAACCCCTATAATAGATTTAATAAACTTCGGGAGAGAATTTTTTGAAAGAAGTAAAACTGACTTTTCATAATAATGGTCTGCGCAGTTATATTGATGTGGATTTATGCAGCCAATGCCCTCGTCAGGATGATAAAGGTTGTTGCGGGTATTACTCACCAGTTTTTTATCCCAGCGATTTTGCTTATCTGATTCGTCATCAGCCTGAATTGCTGGAAGAAATTCTTTCCCTATCCCAAATTACGGTGCTGGACGCTTCAATAACCGTTAATCACACGGTTGAAGACCCCGGTTATCGTTGTTATTTTCATAATACCGAAGGTGGATGCCGTTTACCGCAATTGATGCGTGAATCGGTATGTCGCCATTTTGTATGCCCGGGAATACCCTGGGAGCAGGATGAAAAGTTTAAGCACTGGAAGGATTTCTTCTCCCGGTTAAGCGATTATGAAATTGAACTTAACAACAAAATCAGCGAACAATTAAAATCCGAGCGGCTTTCTTTAAGAAACCGGGAAAGTCGTCCACTTTTTTTTAAGCGATTGCTGGAGATTTTTGACCAGGAAACAGTCATCATACCTGATTTTATAGATAAACTAAATAAGGAAGAGTCATTGAGTCTGGTATGTGAATTAAAATATGGAGAGGACTGGATTTTATAAAATCCAGATATAATGTGCGGGAGGTATAAGTTTATGCAGTGGGAGCGAAATGGAAAAATATTGGTTAATGTGCTGGAAGCAATAGGTATTACACCGTTAATCAGGTTAAATCGAATTACAGACGATATAAAACCGGAAATATGCGTTAAACTTGAATACACCAATCCCAGCGGCAGTTTAAAAGACCGGGTGGTTAATCAGATTGTAAAAGCGGCCGAACAAAGGGGCGAGTTGAAACCGGGAATGATATTACTGGAAGGGACTACTGGAAATACCGGTATATCGACTGCCATGGTTGCTGCTGCCCGCGGGTATAAAGCCATTATCGTAATGCCTCAGGGAATGAGTGAGGAACGCAAAAAAACGATTAGAGCTTATGGAGCAGAATTGGTGCTTACTCCAGGAGCGGAAACTGATGTAGATTTGGTATTGGAAGAACTGGATCGCATTAAAGCTCGTTATGGGGATAAAATATTTGAAATTGGTCAATTTGTCCGGGAAGATAACCTTAATGCTCATATTGAAAATACCGGACCGGAAATCTGGGAGCAAACCGGGGGCGAGGTTGATATATTTATTATGTGTCAGGGCACCGGTGGCACGGTAACCGGAACTGCCAAATTTCTGAAAGAACAGAATCCGAATATAAAAGTATTTATTTCTGAACCGGCTGATTCCCCTATACTTTCCAAAGGCCGTATCGGTCAACATAAGGTTCAGGGCATAGCTGACGGTCTCATCCCTGAGATTTTGGATTTGCAGTATGTGGACGGTGTAGCCCTGGTTAGTTCAGAGGAATCAATCGAAACGGCTCAACAAATGGCCCGTGAGGAAGGGATTTTCTGTGGAATTTCCTCCGGTTGCAATGTAGCTGCTGCAATCAAGGTAGCCCGGCGTTATCCGGAAGCTAAACGGATCGTAACCATTGTAAACGACAACGGTCTGCGCTACCTGTCTACCGATCTTTGCGGAAGTGAAGTCTGCCGGGAATTATTGGACCGCGATTATCAGCTGTCCGAAGCTGACCTGAAGAAACTGGCCAGCTATAAGTTGGAAATAATCGAGTAGGTATTGTAGGGAGCAAGCCTGATTCCAAGTTTTTAGAACCTGACTTTGACTTTTATATTTAAATTTTAATAGACACTGATTACACAGACCCTTCGGGCGCAGATTTTCACTGATTTTTTATTGATTAAATATGAGT
>JAAYBS010000094.1 GCA_012718855.1 Syntrophomonadaceae bacterium | reverse complement strand
AATCTGCGTCTATTTAACCCCGGGGGGTGGCAACAATGTTACAAATACGAATTGATCAGCAATATGCTAAGATTGGGCTGGATATTCAGAAGCCGCAATTTGCCATGCAAACTACGCTGCCGGCCATAGAACTGGACATCGAAGAACCGACTCTGGAAATTCATTCTCCGCGGCCCAGGCTAACCATTGATCAGAGCCAGTGCTTTGCTGATATGGACAAGCGCACCCCGTCGCAATTTATGGACTACTATGCCGGGTTGGCGCGGCAAATGGGCTTGGAGGGTATTGCCACCATTACCACAGATGGAGATGCCCTGGCCAACTGGCAGAACGGCAATACCATAGAAAGCTTAGCAGCTGCGGATATGGGCGAAACAATCGATTTTAATGTGACCGCTGTACCCAAACAACCGCCCCGCATAGAATGGGACATTCGCCCGGTGGAAATAAACTATAATCGAGGTCGGGTAGGACTGCAGCTCCGGCGTGGACAGGTACAGACCAATTTCCAATGGGGCAAAGTCAGCGCTTATTTAAGACAGCAAAACTATCTGAACATAACCTGGCAAGAAACACCAAACCGCAGCATATATGCGTGAGGTATAAGGTGATTAGCATGTAGCTCGCTATATGTCATCCTGAGCGATAGCGAAGGATCTCTATAACGATAAAAACTTATATAGATTATTTTATAAAGATTTTAAATAAAAAACATTAAAAACCCTACGTGAAATGTTATAAATATATATTATGTAGCTATATTAATAAAATTGTGGAAAAAAACAGCGAAAATCCGCTAAATCAGCGTAATCAGCGTCTATTAAAAATTAAACAATATCATAAGGGAGGAAATCATGCAGATAAATACTCATTTATTCGGGGAACTAAACATTACTGAAAAAGACATTATAAGTTTTCCTGAAGGCATACCCGGTTTTGAATCTGACAAACAATACATACTGCTGCCCCTGGAGGAAAAGGCCCCGTTTTATTATCTGCAATCGGTTAATACATCCGACTTGTGTCTATTGATGATTGACCCGTTTGTATTCTTTTCCGACTACCAGATTGAATTATCAGACGGTGCCATAAAACAATTGCAGCTGCCTTCGAATAAACCACCAATAGCCGTATATTGCATCTTGACCATACCAGGAGATTTTAAAAAGGCAACGGCCAACCTTATGGCTCCAATAATAATAAATGCCGAAAAAAAATTAGGACTTCAGTTTATTCCTGAAAAAACCGATTATATAACTAAGCATCCTATTTTCCCTCAGGAAAAACCAGTTGCAGAGGAGGGCAAATAGCGTGCTGATATTGAGTCGTCGCAAAGGTGAAAGTATAGTCATTGGTGATAATATTGAAATATGTATAATGGATGTGCAGGGAGAAGTAATAAAAATTGGCATTGATGCTCCCCGCACCGTCAGCGTATATCGCAAGGAAATCTATAACGAAATCGAAAACGCCAACCGTGAGGCCACCCGTAACTTGCCTACGGTTGAGCAATTAAAACAATTTAAACCCAAAGAGTAAGGGGTTAGGAATTAGGGGAGAGGCGTAAGGAGCAAGCAGTTTATGTCATGCTGAGCGTCAGCGAAGCATCTCATTGGTTGAGGAGCCAATATTACTGACTTCCAAAAGAGATCCTTCGTCGCCTGCAGCTCCTCAGGATGATCAGTAGTAACGAACCATCCCTTGACAACTGTGTTAATGTCAGGTCGAGTCAGTTAAGAGTCAGGCTATATCAGGTTCTAAAAAAAGAATTACTCAAGTTCATAATTATATAAATCACCATAACTAACCTGACTTATATTAATTTATAAAAATCAGCGAAAACCCGTGAAAATCGGCGTAATCCGCGTCCATTATACCCAGACCCGAAAGGAGGAACGTATCATGTACTCAATCGACCGTATTCGTTTTGGAGGTCTATCCAGTGGTCTGGATACTGAAAACATAATCAAGCAACTCATGCGTATTGAAACCATGAAAGTTGATCGCCAATTCCAGCAAAAAACTCTGCTGGAATGGAAGCGTGACGATT
>JAAYBS010000093.1 GCA_012718855.1 Syntrophomonadaceae bacterium | reverse complement strand
TATCAGTAACCGGACCATAACTATCAACTGCGATAGTAACCGGGCCCATGCCCAGCATACCAAAGGCAACCAGGCCAAAAGCAAATATGGACGGATACACCATAATCTCAACCAGGCCAAATCCACTAACGTAATAAGCACCAAACATCAGACCCATAAATACCATGCCAATCCAGAACGCACTGAAATTACCTGCTACCAAACCAGACAGAATGTTTAAGGAAGGTCCACCTTCTTTGGAAGCCTTTACAACTTCTGCAACATGACTGGAATTAGGACTGGTAAATATCTTGGTAAATTCCGGGATTAAAGCGGCACCAAGAGTACCTATGCTGATTATAGCTGCAAGTGGCAGCCAAATACTTTGCAATTCAGGACTTACAGTAGATGCAGGTCCAATAAGGTAGTAACTGGATATAAAGGTAACCACAATTGAAGTTATGGAAGTAATCCAAACCAGGCTGGTCAATGGTTTTTCAAAATCAAAGTCTTCACTGCTAGCAAATCTGGCTTGAGAAACGGCTTTGTTGATATAGAAAGAACCAATTGAGGTTATAACCATCATTACACGCATAACAAATATCCAGGTTAACAGTGCAGTTTGCAGGGCAGGAGCTACAGCCAGAATAATAAATGTTACTAAAGCAACCCCAGTAACACCGTAAGTTTCAAAACCATCGGCAGTAGGGCCTACACTATCACCAGCGTTATCACCCGTGCAGTCAGCAATAACACCAGGATTTCTCGGGTCATCTTCTTTAATTCCAAATTCAATTTTCATTAAATCAGAACCGATATCAGCAATCTTGGTAAATATTCCACCAGCAATACGCAGAGCACTGGCGCCCAATGATTCACCAATAGCAAAACCGATGAAACTTGCACCAGCCAATTCGCGGGGAACAAATAGTAAAATTATCAGCATCATTATCAATTCTACGCAAACCAGTAAAACACCTATACTCATACCGGCATCCAAAGCTATGTTCAAAACCTTTAAAGGCTTTCTTTCCAGTGAAGCAAATGCAGTACGACTATTTGCCAAAGTGTTCATACGAATTCCGTACCAGGCAACACTATAAGAACCCAGAATGCCTATTATGGTCCAGGCTAAAATTAGCAATACACTGCTAACCGGCATTTCCTGAAGAAATCCAAAATAAAAAGCAATACATATTGCTATAAAGGCAAATAATATTATTAATAATCTGCCTTGTTGTATCAGATAAGTTTTACAGGTTTCATAAATAGTTGCTGCAACTTCCAGCATTGATTTATGAGCCTGAAACTTTTCTACTCTCTTATACTGATATAAGCCAAAAAGCATACCCAATATACAAACTACAATACCAATTATTAAAAGATTACTTTGGCTTGAATCTAATACTGGCAGAACCAGGTTGGCTTCGCCAGCCAGTGCAACTGCAGGATATGCCAAAAGCATCATTAGGCTGGCAAACATGCCCATTAACGCTTTAGTTGCTTTGTTTGATAACATAAAATCCATTTGGCAGCAGTACCCCTTTCTTTACTAAAATCTACGATAATACATAACCATAGAATATCTCCTTGGTTAATTAATTATGCGTTACCCCCTTTCATTCACGACACACAGAAATAACTCATAAGCCCAATATGGACACCTTGGTGTCAACAAACATCCGGTGCTATAAAAATCCATACCATATGCGCTAGAGTCATATATTGATATTAACGTTTCTACAGGTACAAGGAAAGGTTGTTAATATCTCAAGTTTCCTAATCAGGAATATATGAAAGAAAAATATCTTCCTGACCTTCTCCATTCTTAAATATTTGCGTTTTTTCAACTTGAGTCTTGACTTGTTTGTTGATTAATGTAGAATTAAAGTCGACACGGAATCGAATTCTCACATCTTTACTAAAATTGCCAGTCCCGATATCTTCTTTATAACCGCTTAGCTACTACTCAACCTGGGTTAATTTATATTTATTTTCAATAACTGGCAATGATGGTCTGAAAATTTATTATGATCTGCGGTAACCAAAATCTTCATGTTCTCATATTCATAACAAGATTCTGTTATTCCATCATAATATCCTAATGATTTTAAAACAAACATACTTACACGCTCACCCATTAGCAGAACATATTTCGGATTTAAAATCTGAATTTCCTCAATCAGATAAGGCATACAGGCTATTATTTCATCATAATTGGCTGGTACTGGCAACCCCGAACAGGCCTGTCCAGTTAAAAGACAATTATCTTCATTATCAATTAGCTTAGGAAATGAATAATGGCTAACATTGTTACGACTTGTACATACTTTGGGTTGACATCTTACCAGATAGGTATGATAAATTTTATCAATATTTAAACCATCTCTTATTCTGTTCCTTATTGTTATTACTTCTTCTCTACCCAGACTCTCACTTTCAAACACTACTAATAATTCAGGTTCAAGCTCCCCTTTGCCTAATGACGGTTTTCTAACACAGGGAGTTGTATTTATACACCTGTTACAGCTGCCAATACGGTCTTCCAAATTTATAATCTTGCGAATATTATTCTCAC
This sequence comes from Syntrophomonadaceae bacterium, assembly GCA_012718855.1. Taxonomy (GTDB): domain Bacteria; phylum Bacillota; class Syntrophomonadia; order Syntrophomonadales; family Syntrophomonadaceae; genus JAAYBS01. Next base: position 25,985 of record JAAYBS010000093.1, on the reverse strand, counting down.
GATTGCTTAGTGACATAATAAATTCCCCTTGTTTTATGAACTTATTTTATCATCATAATATTTAACCATATATATATTAAAGTTACATATGTAAAATACTAATCTTTTTAAATATGAACAATAAAAAAAAGCCACACGAACAGCAGCTTTGTAATAATCTTACAACTTATGCAAGTATTCCCGTGTTCGAGAATTTATACCCCAAGTAGCATCAGTTAGTTTTGAGGAAATATATAACCTCATATTTTCATCAATATCAGGGTCACTGTGATCCAACAGGAGAAAAAATACTCTTAGAACATCCAATATGTTTAAAAATAATCGTTCAATGGGGACTTTTTTTAATAAAGCATCTTTTCTGCCATAATAATATATCATTCTGCGAATAACCCATGCTATTTCAATGTTACTCCACAAACGTTTGTTAATAATCTCATCCAACAAGGCCTCTGGTCCTATCAGATTCTCTCTGTTCTCCAATTCCTTCCATTCAGTAGATCCCATTATAGTTAAGGGTATGCCAAAATATTGCTGAAACTGCTGCTCCAAATTTTGTTCTTCCATTAATGGCCTCCTACTTTAGCGTAATATTCTTTTGGCTCCAGCATAAGTGTTTAGATAATAACCTTCTGCAATAGACGAATATATCACTCCGCCGCTTCTAGGAGAACTGGAATGAATAAACTGATTATTACCGGTATAAATTCCTACATGATCAATGCCGCCACTGCCGCAACGGAAAAAGAGTAGATCCCCTAGTTGCAGATTATCCTTGCTTATTTCTGACCCGATTCCGTACTGGGCTGAAGCAGTTCTGGGTAAATCAATGCCAATTTGGCTAAATATATATCGTGCAAAACCTGAACAATCAAACCCACCCGGTGTTTGTCCTCCATATCGATAGGGCGTTCCTAAATGACGGGCAGCAATTTCCAATAAGCGGGCAGCCTGAATATTATCTCCTGATCGAGAAACTGTATTCCCGGTTGATGAAGAAATAATTAATACATAACCTGGATTTAGACATTCGCTGGTTAAATTATTAATATTCATTAAGGCTTCGACTGATATATTATATTTGGCTGCAATTGTCGATAAGGAGTCACCTTTGCAGACAGTATAAGTTACAACTACACTGTCCCTGGATGGCTCTAAGTTTGTATCAGCTTTAGATTCGGAGGTCATTTCTACTGGCAGAGCCAATACTTGGCCGGGAATGAGGCTGTCTGAAGTTAAATTATTGAGGTCTTTTATATGGTTAACAGTAGTTCCATTAGCGTTAGCTATTTCCCAAAGTGTATCCCCGGATTTCACTATATATTCATTTTGAATGGCAAATAGCGTTGTTGTACTGGTCAAAATAAATATCGCCATTATAAATGCTATTGGTATCAATTTTCTCATCATTTTCCTCACTTTCCCATGATTACACATACGAATAAGTGCTTTCTACACAGTGAGGAAAAAATCCTGCTAAACTGTCATATTTTCTCGTTAAATTTTAACTTCGAGTTAAATAATAATGTATTAGTTCATCCATAAGTGATTTTTTTATCCCCCTGCACCCAAGCTTTTTAATACTATCTTCGCTACCTGTTCCATGGAAATCGGAACCGCCCGTTATGAGTATATTATTTCTCTTGCTTATAGTAATATATTCATTTTCCTGGTAAATGTTGTGTTCGGGGTAATATACTTCCAAGCCATCTATGCCCATTTTTATTACTTCCAATATAAGACTTTGGTCTTTGATAAGCCCTGGGTGAGCCAGTGAAGATATTCCTCCCGCATTCTTTATTAGTTCAATAGCTTCTCCGGGTAAAAACTTATAACGAGGCACATAAGCTGGTTTGCCTTTGCCAATAAATTTTTCAAAAGCTTCTTTAATAGAGAATACATAACCCTTATCCTGTAAGGCCTGTGCTATATGAGGTCTGGCAATTAAATCTCCCTGGGCAATTTTTTGTACCTGCTCAAAGCTAATAATCATCCCCATAGTATGCAGACGATGAATCATTTTTAAGGCTCTTTCAGTTCTGGCTTGTTTTATTTCTTTCAATCGATTTAATAAATCTGAATCCTCTGTATTAAAATAATATCCGAGGATATGAATTTCATTTTCATAAAGTTCGGTATTCATTTCAATACCTGGTATTACTAGCAGATTTTTTTTATATTTATCAGCATAATCGTGGGCTTCCTTTAAACCGGATACAGTATCATGATCAGTTATAGCCAGTCCACTCAATCCAAGTTCTTCAGCCTGGTCTATAACCTCCGAAGGAGAATATATCCCATCTGATGCTGTAGTATGAACATGTAAATCATACAACATTAAGACTACCGTCCCTTTTTTAAGTTAAAATTTGATTAATAACGCGTAAAGCATTTTGACCTAAAATCATATCAATTTCATTTGATGTAAAGTTCCGTGCAAGTAAAGCATTTTCCCATTGATCATAAGTTTCTATGCCTGGTAATACTAAATTATCCGCGCCATCAAAGTCTGATCCCAGAGCAACATACTCCAAGCCAATCTTTTCTGCAATATATACTATATGATTTAATACATCATCAAATGTAGGCTGTCCATTTGCTTTAACAAAATCAGCTACCTGGTTGATTCCTATTACACCGGAACAATCCCTAATCATCTTTAATTGGCTATCATTTAAATTTCGAGGATGATTACACAGTGCTCTGGCATTAGCATGAGTTACCAATACCGGACCTTGATAATATTCAATCGCTTCCTGGAATCCTGGCTCTGCCAAATGAGAAAGATCCAATAATATACCTAACTCTGCCATCCTTATTACTACTTCTTTACCAACCCGGCTTAAACCCGCAGCATGTTTGCCTTCCCCAACACCGTCTGCTAATAAATTTCGATGATTCCACGTAAGTCCTATGCTACGGATGCCTAATTGATATAAACAATCCAATATAGCCATATCAGTGCCTATACAGTCAGCACCTTCCAAATGCAAAATTGAAGCCAGCTGAATTCGGGCACCAATATTTTGACAATCTTGCTTCTTCAATATTGGAAAGATCAAATCAGGCCATAACGATATTTGCGTATTATAATAATAAATTTGTTTTAAAATCTCTCTTAAAGAACTATTATAATCTGACGGATAACTGAATAAAGCAAAAAACTGTAGACGTAGACCTGCATTTATTGCACGACTAATATCAAAATGAGTATTATTGCTTATTAATTCCCCACCTTGCTGGGTTAGTTTTGAAATTGTATCACAATGTAAATCACAAATAATCATAATTATTCCTTAACCAAGAAGCCTGCTTTGTAATACAAAACAGGCTCTCTATACAAATCATAATTACATATATACTAATAACTATACTAATAAAAAGATCTTACCTGGGTTCAATTATAAGTTTAATTGCCGTTCTTTCTTCACCATCAATAATAATATCAGTAAAGGCAGGAATACAAATTAAATCCATGCCACTTGGAGCAACAAATCCCCTGGCAATTGCAATTGCTTTAATGGCTTGATTGATGGCACCGGCACCGATAGCTTGAATTTCTGCTGCACCTTTTTCTCTTAAAACTCCGGCTAATGCCCCGGCTACAGAATTCGGGCTGGATTTTGCTGAAACCTTTAAAACCTCCATTAATGAAACCCCCTTCAAAAAAGTGTTTTATGTATGTTGATTTAGTTGCTCTTTCACATGTATATTCTGAATCAACAAAGTAATTCCTTCTTTTTCTATAGGGATTTGGATATTTTTTCATATTAATCCGCTAAATGATAAGATATTCGCTTAATTCCAGTTGCTTTTTTGGTATTTTCATCCAGAGAAAGGATTATTCCCTGCAACTGAATTGGTCCCTTTGCCACTTCCAAACGAACTGGAAGCTGGGTAGTTAATTTTTTTATTACTAAATCGCGATCCATTCCCAATACAGACTCACTGGGAGCAGTCATACCCAAATCAGTTATATAAGCAGTACCTCCTGGTAATATTTTTTCATCAGCGGTTTGAATATGAGTATGTGTACCTACTACCGCGGTAACGCGACCATCAAAATAGTAAGCTAACGCTTGTTTTTCCGAAGTAGCTTCCGCGTGAAAATCTATAATTATGTAGTCTGCATCATTAATAAGTGGTAGTATATCTTCTACTGATCTAAAAGGGCAATCAAGCGGGGTCATAAATACACGTCCAGAGATGTTAATTACTGCAATTCGCTGATTAAATCCACCTTGATATAAATGCCAACCTTGTCCAGGAGTTCCCGGAGGATAATTAGCAGGTCTGACTATACGTGGCTCATTATCAATAAAGGTTAGAATCTCCTTATTATCCCATACATGATTGCCCATGGTTAGTACATCAATACCTAAACCTAATAATTCTTGCGTGACTTCCCGGTTTAGTCCCCTTCCGCCTGCAGCATTCTCAGCATTGGCAATAATGAATTCTATCTGATGTTCGTGAACAATTTGGGATAAATAGTGTTTAACAATTTTGCGACCCGGTCTCCCCACAATATCTCCAATCATAAGGATGTTCAATCCGTTACCTCCTAATTTACTGATGAAATACCACTACTCTGCCTTGTTGACGGTAGGCTACAAAACTAAGCGGTCGTGATTCCTGGGATACTTTTTTTAATAAATTATTTTTCACCTGTCGTGTAAAATCAGATTCTACATCCAACTTCTCGTTATCCAACATCATTTTATCGTTAAAATACTCCTGTGTTAATTGTATTATTAGATCAATTTCCTGTGCTGAAGTCAAGTGCAGGTCCATCATAATTCGTATAAGAGTAATATCTTGAACTTCCCTGAATACAAATTTATGATTATCTGATTTAATATTACCAAGTTTGTGAAATAAATAAAGCGAGCCTTCTATATACTCAATAAACTGGTTTTGATCATCAAGAGATAGGCTTCCATTGCAGGCAAATTCCAGCATAAGACTGTCCTCTTCCATTTCATAACGCACTGCATTTAAATTAACATATTTTAAACAAACAGAAATAAAAATATCAAGTCCGGTATTATTCAGCATTATTATCTTCTCCTTCAGAATTATAATATAAACCTTTTCTTCAATGCTGAATAAAGTCCTTTAGTCTTTTAACGGTATTATTTGGCATTGTAACATAAAACAGGGCAATTCTGCCCTGTTTAGCTACAATAATGTACAATATAATTCTAACTCTATTTTGCGTATTCTACTGATCGAGTTTCTCGAATTACAACTACTTTAATCTGTCCGGGATAATCCAGTTCCTGCTCAATTTTATCCGCAATTTGCCTTGACATTGTAATGGCATGCAAATCATCAATGTCATCAGGTTTAACAATAATTCTAATCTCACGCCCCGCCTGAATAGCAAAAGAACGTTCAACACCTTCAAATGTATCCGCCAGGTTTTCTAACTTCTCCAGACGCTTAATATAAGTCTCCAAAGTTTCTCTTCTGGCACCAGGACGAGAAGCTGAAACTGCATCAGCAGCTTGAACTAATACTGCTTCAATATAATCGGGATCAACATCGCCGTGATGAGCAGCAATACAATTAATGACTTCTTTGCTTTCACGATATTTTCTGGCTAAATCCACACCAATTTCTATATGTGGACCACTAATCTCATGGTCAACTGCTTTACCAATATCATGTAATAATCCGCCACGTTTAGCCAGCATGATATCAACATCAAGCTCAGCTGCCATTACTCCAGCAAGGTGTGAAACTTCTACGGAATGTTTTAAGACATTTTGCCCATAACTGGTACGATATTTTAATCTTCCCAGCAACTTAAGCAGTTCTGGATGCAATCCATGAACACCTGCTTCAAAAGCAGCCTGTTCCCCAACTTCACGAATTTCCTGCTCAATTTCCTTTTGTGCTTTATCTACCATTTCTTCAATCCGGGCCGGATGAATACGACCATCTGAAATCAGATTTTGTAAAGCTACCCGGGCTATTTCTCTGCGAATGGGGTCAAATGATGACAGTATTACTGCCTCAGGGGTATCATCGATTATCAAATCAACACCAGTCAGGGTTTCAAAGGTTCTTATGTTACGGCCTTCCCTGCCTATTATTCGACCCTTCATCTCATCATTAGGCAAAGAGACAACTGATACAGTAGTTTCCGAAACTACATCAGCAGCACATTTTTGAATGGCTAATGAAATAATATTTTTGGCCTTTTTATCCGCATCTTCTTTGGCTTCTGCTTCAATCGATTTAATTAAGACAGCAGTTTCCTGTCTAATTTGTTGCTCTACATTATTTAATAATAATTCTTTGGCTTCAGCTGAACTAAGGCCGGATAATCTCTCCAGTTCCTTTAATTGTTGAGTAAGAATAATCTGTAAATCCTGTTGAGATTTATCAATTTCCTTTTCCCTTTCCTGAATGGCCTGTTCTTTTCTCTCCATGACATCTGCCTTTTTATCCAGGGATTCTTCCTTTTGCAAAATACGACGCTCTACCCGATCTAATTCCCGTCGTCTTTCACGAATATCTTTTTCTGCTTCCTGTCGATTACGATGAATTTCCTCTTTACCTTCCAAAAGGATTTCTTTCTTTTTACTTTCAGCCTCCTTGGCGGCTTCTTCAATTATGCGTGAAGCTTCCTCTTCAGCTCCCCTGATTCTACTTTCAGCTACTAATTTACGTCCATAATATCCAGCTGTGATTCCTACTGCTAATGAAAGAATAATTACAATAAATGTTGTAAGTGTATTTATTATGTTCACCTCCTGTAATTTTAGTTAATTAAATAACTCTATTTATTTGGTTCGGTTTTTCCATAAAAAAACCGAGCTTTTCGCCCGGTATAATTGAAATCTCATTTATAAGCACATAGTCTGAAGTATGCAGCCATACTTCAATTATTTATTAGCTTTAATCACTAACAACTATATTATTCTTGAATTTATAATGAATCCGGTTTCAACGAACAACCGGCGGTATTTTAGTTCAACTCCACCTGTATACCGTTACTAAAACTACGATTCTATATATTCAAGCCTTATGAGACTTCAAATCTTAACTGAGCTTATCTAAATTTTAGTAACTTTGAGGTATAGTGTCAAGCAAACTCCTTAGCTATAAATTATTCATCATATCTTCATCATTCCTGTTTATCATTACTCTTTCTCTGATTGTTCTATCCAGCAAAGCAAAAAACTCAGGGTTGTTGCGAATGTATTCTTTGGCATTTTCACGTCCCTGTCCCAAGCGTTCACCTTCATATGAAAACCAGGAACCACTTTTTTGAATTATGTCCAAATCAGAAGCTATATCGAGTAAATCACCCTCGCGGGAAATGCCTGTACCAAACATAATATCAAATTCAGCAGTTTTAAATGGTGGGGCCACTTTGTTCTTTACAATTTTTGCTTTGGTACGACTGCCAATTATGTCTGTTCCTTGCTTGATAGACTCACCTTTACGTACTTCTATGCGTACGGAAGAGTAGAATTTTAAAGCTCTACCACCGGAAGTAGTTTCATTACTGCCGTAAATAACTCCAACTTTTTCACGAATCTGGTTAATAAATATAGCGCAGCACCTGGATTTACTAATGTGAGCTGTAAGTTTGCGTAATGCCTGAGACATAAGACGAGCTTGAAGTCCTACATGAGCATCACCCATTTCTCCTTCCAATTCCGCCTTGGGAACCAGAGCAGCAACTGAGTCAATTACTACCACATCAATTGCACCACTTCGTACCAGGGCTTCAGCAATTTCCAGGGCCTGTTCACCCGAATCAGGCTGTGAAACCAGAAGATTATTGATATCTACTCCCAGTCTTTTAGCATAAAGCGGATCCAGTGCGTGTTCCGCATCAATAAACGCTGCCATGCCTCCTTCTTTTTGAGCCTGGGCGATAGAATGCAGTGCTACGGTAGTTTTTCCTGAAGACTCCGGGCCAAATATTTCAATAACTCTGCCCCGGGGCAAGCCTCCCACTCCCAATGCCAAATCCAAGGAAATGCAACCCGAGGATATTACTTCCACATTCATGGTAGCATTCTCGCCTAATTTCATAATTGAACCTTTACCAAACTGTTTCTCAATATTTTTTATAGTGTTGATTAAAGCTTCAGCTTTACCCGCATTTATCTCCCCAAATTCCATCCGTCATCCCCCTCAAACATATGTTCGTTTGTCCTGATTATAGTAAGAATAGATTATCCTGTCAACAATGAAAACCAAATTAATAATATTAAACTTCATTTTTTAACAGTAATCTTCGTAACCAATCCAATGCAGATTTTGCCGATAGGGTTCGTATCGCCTCCCGGTTACCTACAAAATGCAATTGTTTAACCTGAGTGCCCTGCTGACTGTCAATTCCAATATAAACAGTACCGACTGGTTTTGTTTTACTTCCTCCTTCCGGACCGGCAATTCCGGTTATAGAAACTCCAATTGCAGAGCTTGCTATTTTTCTTATTTGAACCGCCATGTCCCGAGCAACTGGTTCACTTACTGCTCCATACTGGAATATATTCTTATCATTAATTCCCAAAATTTTAGTTTTGGCTTCATTGCTGTAGGATACTACTCCCCCCCAAAAATATTTGGAGCTACCAGGCATATCTGTAAGCATTTTGGCCAATAATCCTCCAGTACAAGACTCAGCTGCAGCCAGGGTAAGTTTTTGTTGTAATAATAAATTAGCTACTACTACAGGCAAAGTATCTTCATTATAGCCATAAATTTTATCACCCAATACAGATTTAATCCGATCTACAAGTTCATTAAGAATGGACTGGCTATGCGCAGTGCTTTCTCCCTCTGCAGTAAGTCGTAATTGAATTTCTCCTTCTTTAGCAATTAAAGCCAGGCTGCAACCCCGCGGGTCTTCAACTATATCAGCCAGCATCTCTTCCACCTGTGACTCTCCCAGACCAAATATATTTATAGTGATAACTGCAGATTGTCGATGATTCTGACCATAATCCTTCTGTAGTAATGGTTCTACTTCCTGAATATACATTGGCATAATTTCATGGGGCGGACCAGGTAAACAAATCAGGGTTTTACCAAATTTATTCAGATACATACCCGGGGCAGTACCATTATTATTGGTAATTATTTTAGCATCAACCGGGAACATGGCCTGTTTTAAGTTTATTTCGGGCATATTACGATTTCGCTTATGAAAATATTCTCTTAGCTTATTAACTTCAGCTTCAAATTCAACCATCGGACAATCTAATACTTCACAGGCAACTTCTTTGGTTAAATCATCGCGGGTTGGTCCTAATCCACCGGTGGTAATTATAATATCTGCTGAATTAATTCCCAAAGAAATAGCATTATGAATATGTTCGTGATTGTCCCCCACAATGCTTTTGCCTACTACCTTTATGCCCATATTACTTAGTCTTTCAGCTAAAAACACCGAATTGGTATCAATGGTTTTACCTAACAGTAATTCAGTTCCCGTGGATACCAGATAAGCTTTATACAATCAAAGTCATCCCCTCTGGATAGTTTATAAATTTATTATATCTATTATTTGCTTCTTTCTTACCTGTATATTAAAAAAAGAGGTTTTCCTTTAAGGCAAACCCCTTCTTCGAAGCAAATAGAATCCAAGCAAATATTATTCGATTTTTGTCAACCGGCCAACAACTGTTGGAAACGTTGTTGATCGATAGTTTCCTCTTCAAAAATGGTATCAGCTATTCTTTCTAAAAGAATATAATTATATTTAAGTAATTGCATGGTTTGTTCTTCTAATCGCTTAATAATATTTTTACATTCATCATATAAGACTTGGGTCGGTATATCATCAATAAAGACTATACCTAAACTTGACAGGCCGGACTCAATTATTTCCCGAGCAATTCTCCAGGCTTGCATAAAATCATTGCTAGCACCTGTGCTACGGTTACTAAATTTTATTTGTTCGGCTATAGCACCTCCCAAAGTGACCTTAATCTGATTTTCCAATTCAGGTAGTGTAAATAAATACTGATCATCACGAGCAGATTTTCTCATAAATCCTAAGGCACCACCACGTGGTATTATCGTAAAAGAAGAAACTGAACCTGGCTCCAGCAACTCACTTACCAGAGCATGACCAGCTTCATGAATACAAACTCTGGCGGTTTCTATTGCAGAAGGTTTACGCTCATTTTTCTCTCCCAACAACACTTTATCTATCGCTTCCGTAAAATGACGGGTTTCAATAATATCACAACTTTCACGCATGGCCAGAATAGCTGCTTCATTAGCCAGGCTTTCCAGATGAGCACCTGATAAACCAAAAGTAGCCCGCGCCACCTCATCTAAAACTGCATTATCTTTTAAAGGCTTATTTTCAGTATGAATAGCCAGTATTCTGCGTCGGCCTGCTCTATCCGGTAAACTAACCTGTACCATACGGTCAAAACGTCCCGGACGTACAAGAGCAGAATCCAAAATATCAGCACGATTAGTAGCTCCAATTATTAGTATTTGAGTATCATCATCCATCATTATTCCATCCATTTCTACCAATAGCTGGTTTAAGGTCTGGTCATACTCCATGTGTCCGCTGTTATTCCCTCTTTTAGCACCCAATATTTCTAATTCATCAATAAATATAATGGCACTTTTACCAGGTAAAGCAGACGCCTTTTTCCTGGCATCATTAAATAGTCTTCGAATTCTTTTAGCACCTACTCCAGCATACATCTCAATAAACTCGCTACCTGAGGCACTTAGAAAAGCAGCATTAGTATAACCAGCTGCAGCTCTTGCCATAAGAGTTTTCCCGGTTCCGGGAGGTCCTACCAGTAAAACGCCCTTTAAAGGTCTGATACCCAGACTATCCATTTTATCTGGTTTGATAAGGAATTGCAGTGCTTCTTTTAATTCATTTATAGCCGAGTCCTGACCCCCTATATCTTCAAACTTTAATCTTTCACCGGCTTTATTACGATTACCAAAACTACTGTAACTTAACTTGCCCTGAGTTAATAAAAAGTAATAACCTCCACCTAAAAATAGAGTCAGTAAAATAAAGGGGGTTACATTGACTCCTAATATGGCCATAAATATACATATTCCCAAGGCTAAACCTATTAATATCTCTTTATGCATTTTCTCCCCTCCGGTCTTGCATTTTTCCAATTCCCTGTCAGCATGAAGTAAGGCATAATGTGCTTTATTAATAAATCATTTATCAGAGCTTGTTAATTACTTTTGGTTAAAAGAATAAACCTGCTTATCCTGCTGATTCTGTCGTTGGATAATTTCATACAGATAATAATCTCCATCTCGAATGGAAATATATATATTGTTTTGATCAACTTGAATAAAATAATCCATCTGCATTTTTTTAACCTGTTTTCCTACTTCATTATTCATGCGGACAAACTCATCTTTGGCTAAAGTCTCATAAATAAGTGGTTGTAAATCAATAAATATATTATTCAGTCGTTGATTACGTTTATCTATAACCTGAATACTATAATTCGTATTTTTAAAATACTGCTTTCCAATCTGATCGATTTCATGGTAAATCCCTTGAAGATGTTGGTTCCAGTTCAATTTAATTTGAACTGTATATTGCCCGTTTATTTTGGTTACATTAGCTTCAGTTATCGGTTCAATCTGAGTAATTGATTTCTGTACAGCCATCTCAATATTATAGTAATTATATAATCGTAATCCCCCTAGTAATAATCCTACTGTTATTAATAGGGCAATGATTATTATTGGAAAGCGTATTTCGCGAAAATTAGGCATATAGAGCCCCCCTTTGCTCCCAATTATATCATGGGCCCGGCCTGCAACCCCGAAGTAATATATGGTAATTACGCCGGGACGTTCTTTCTGTAACACCGGTGGTGGAATAGTTTGTGTGGTTAGATAGGCGCGCAATGGCGTGAGAATGGCTTTTTAATGTAGTTTTTCGAATGTCAAGAACGTGTCCCCGAATTAACAGACGGAGTAACAGATTAATCAACCATTCTGAAGCGATAAAAATATTCTATACCCGATACCACAGTTATAATAACTGCTATATACATTGCCCATTCACCAAGGGGTAGAGAGATAATATGTTGATAACTGCTTTGCAAAATCAACAATAATACTGCTATAACCTGCACTACCGTTTTTGTTTTACCCATTTTACTGGCAGGTATAATTATACCCTCTTCAGCTTTTACTGCTCTTAAACCTGATACTGCAAATTCTCTGCCCAAAATCACAATTGCAATCCAACCAGGCATGGCCCCTAATTCAACCAGACTTATTAAAGCTGCTGTAATAAGTAATTTATCAGCTAAAGGATCCAATATTATGCCTAGCTTGGTTACCTGGTGCAACTTTCTGGCCAGATATCCATCCAGACTATCTGTAAGCGCTGCCGCTATAAATACTAAAGCCGCTAGATAGTCACCATAAGGAATCCTGATTAATAAAACAAAAACAAATAATGGTATTAAAAATATTCTTAATATAGTAAGACTATTGGCAATGTTCATCAGTAAATTCTCCAATCATATCGCAGCGTCTGATGGCACTGAGCCTGACCTGGCAAAACTCCCCTGGTTTCAAAGTTTGGTCAGACTTTATTAGAGTTACCCCATCCACTTCCGGCGCTTGAAAATATCCACGTCCCAGATAAAGGTTCTTTCCTGCCCTCGATGATATGAGTATGTTTTGCTCAGTACCAATCCGGGCAATATTCTTCTTTCTGGTAATGGCGGCCTGCACTTTAAGCAAATGCTGATATCTGGCCGTTGCTATTGATTCACTTATTTGATTTTCAAGCCTGGCTGCTGCAGTTCCTTCCTCAGCTATATATTTAAAAGTCCCTAACCAGTCAAATTGGGCTTGCTGAACAAAGTCGACTAATTCCGCAAACTCCTCGTCGGTTTCTCCGGGATACCCCACCATAATAGTGGTTCTTAATACCAGGTCCTTTATGTTTTGGCGTAGCTTTTCTAACACTGACCACAAATATTCTTTATCATGTTTACGATTCATGCTTTTTAAAATCCTTGAATTAGCATGTTGTATGGGTAAATCTATATAGGGAACTACTTTATCATTATTATTAATTGCTTGTATTATTCGATCGTCTATTCGGATTGGGTGGACATACATAAGTCTAATCCAGAAGTCCCCTTCGATGCGATTTATTTGGTTGATTAATTCCGGCAAATTATCTCCCGTAGATAAGTCGCTTCCATAATTACCCAAATCCTGAGCTATGATTACTAATTCCTTAATACCTGATTTAATCAGGAATCTGGCCTCTTTTTCAATATCAATTAATGTACGGGAACGAAGAGCGCCACGGATATTAGGTATGGCACAGTAGCTGCAACGGTTATTGCACCCTTCAGCAATCTTTAGATAGGCCAGTCCGGGAGGAGTAGTTAATACCCTTGGTCCCTGCTCAAAAAATATTTCTGCAGGTGGCGAAACCATGCAGACTCTTTCTCCTGATACTACTTTATCCAATGCTAAATTAATATCTGTAAATGATGAGATTCCTACAATTCCATCTAATTCAGGCATCTCATCTAATAATTCCTGACCATATCTTTGGGCTAAACAGCCGGTAGCAATTAGATAATGCAACTGTTCTGATTTCTTAAGTCTACCCATATCAATAATGCTGTTAATAGCTTCTTCTTTAGCCTCCCGAATAAAACCACAGGTATTAATGATTACTAAATCAGCTTTACCAGGTTCAGCAACTATTTTATGTCCACCCTTTTTCAGGATTCCCATCATTATTTCAGTATCAACCCGATTTTTAGCACATCCTAAACTAATAAAACCAATATTCAAACTAATTTTCCCCAATTCTGATACTATCTTATAATCATTTTGCAATAAATTCTTTTTCCTTAACTTCACCAATTTGACCAAAAACCCCTAAGTCTTCACCATTATAAATAATGTTAATTCCACCTGAGTTACCGGCTTTTATAAATACTTTTTCTTTACCGGTAAATGTTTTTTCTTCTCCAGGACTTAGTATCCCGGTAAAAGCAGGTTCTTCGTCAATAACTATATTTAGCCAGCAATTTTGATTTGCTTTTATAACTAACTCGGCTGTCGGTTCTGCCTGTGGTTCTTCTGCCGGTGGGGTAATATCAGTTACAGTTGGCGGTGGTTGTATTGGTTTTGACCTGGTGGAATAATCGCTAATATAATCAACCACGAAACCTCCCAACCAGATTACCGCTATCAGAAACAAAATCCCTGCAACAATATTTTTCCATGGCAGATTTATCTTATTTTCAGGTTTTGGAGGCTCATTAAATATAACCTCATCTTCTTTTACAACCGAGTATGCCTCCTGTTTAAACTCCTCAACCATCTCCCGTTCATTCAACCCCAAAAACTTTGCGTATCTTTTCATAAATCCAACCGCATAAACTTCCGGGGGAAGCGCTTCATATCTGCCTTTTTCCAATGACTCTAAATAAAACTTACGTATCTTGGTCTCGTCTTCGACCATTTCCAGAGTAATACCTTGTTTTAAACGAGCTTCTTTCAGCTTTTCGCCTACGGACATCTTAATATCACTCCTTGCTTATACTAAAAGAATATATATATAAACCAATGTTACATTCTTTCATTATTAAACTGCACCGATACCTATACGAATAGCCTGCCGTATTGGATAATTGCATGATAATCCATAAACAATCCCCGCTGATAATTTTGACAACCCTTTAACACCACCAAGAGATTGCCCCATCAATAACGGGAAATCATCACTGCCTTCGTTACTAATATAAACAAGACGATCTCTGCCATCGGTTATAACATAAAGCTGTTCCCCGTTTAGCATCTCCTGACTTTGTTTAATATAATAATCCAAGCCCTCGGTGTTACCATCTACTCCTATAACTATAACTGAAAATCGCTGCAAATAGTCCGGTATTGGTTCAGGATAAGCAGGATAATAATATGTACAAAAGTTTGGTAGTTTATCATCAGATTTATTTATTGACTTTTGATGAATTAATTCCTGAAGCTCAGGTTCAACTACCAACCATTCACAATTAAAAACTACCCCTTCCTTCAATTCAATCGCTTTGCGATATTCATTAAATGGTAATTCCTCACCATACATAACCTGATTGTTAACTAAAACCCTTCGACAAGTTCTGTAGTTTGATAATCTGATTATATTTGCAGTATCAACTTCAGCTTCCTGAAGTTCATTAAATACCATATCAGCTAAATCATCATTACCCACAATACTGACAGTCTTAATGTTCATACCGTATCGGGCAAACAATTTACTCATTTCATACCCGCTTCCACTTAACATAACATCTATAATATTGGAATGAGTCTCAGACTCAATTTTAATCTTTTGATAAATTTCACCCAGTACTACAATGGTCACCTGTTCATTAAATACATACCCTTTGCCAAGTATAACACCCTTTTTCATAAGATTGGAAATATGAACAGCAACAGACGATCTGGTTATAGAAAATCTCTCAGCCAGTTCCTCCTGAGAAGCCATTGGATCCTTTTTCAAGGCTTCCATTATCTCTTTTTCTCTGCTGGTTAATCGCATTTATATCCTCCGCATTTTTTAAATATTATAGGGTTGATTGATTGGCGAATAACTTTTCCAGCTGTTCATTATCAATCAGAATTTCCCTTTTTTTATTAGAATCGATTGCCGAAACAATCCCACGTTCTTCCATAATATCAACCAGGCGAGCTGCCCGGGCATATCCGATTCTAAGCCTTCTCTGCAATAATGAAACAGATGCTTTCTGACTATCTACAAATACAGATACTGCCTCCCAGAATAACTCATCTCCCATTTCCAAATCAGTATTTTGCAGGGTTAGTTCTACACTCTGCAAGTAATTAGCAGTTTCATCAGAATCAACTTGTTTCTTAATATATTCCACAGTATTTTCGATATCCTGGTCAGAAACATAAGCTCCCTGTACCCGAAACGGCTTTACTGCTCCAACCGGGAAAAAGAGCATATCACCTTTCCCCAACAGTTTTTCCGCACCGCCAATATCCAAAATAGTACGGGAATCAGCCTGCGATGATACCGCAAATGCAATTCTGGAGGGAATGTTAGCCTTAATTACTCCAGTAACTACATCTACTGAAGGTCTTTGGGTTGCAACAATTAGATGCATTCCGGCTGCTCGTGCCATTTGAGCCAAACGGCAAATAGAGTCTTCTACTTCAACTGGTGCCACCATCATTAAATCAGCCAGTTCATCAATAACGATAACTATGTATGGAATTTTTTCTTTACTGGATTGATTGTATCTAACTATATCGCGAACTCCAATCTCCGCAAACAGCTTATAGCGCTTCTCCATTTCAGTAACCATCCAGCGCAGAACTACCGATGCTTTTTTGGGATCCGTAACAACTGGAGCCAACAAATGAGGAATGCCATTATATACAGTTAATTCCACCATTTTAGGATCAATAAACACAAGTTTTAATTCCTCAGGATCAGCATTATATAGAAAACTGGTAATAATACAATTCAAGCATACACTTTTACCCGATCCGGTTGATCCGGCAATTAATAAATGCGGCATATCACTTAACTTGCCAAATACCGGCATACCTGATATATCCTCTCCCAGAGCAAAAGCCAGGGGACTATTTATGGTTTTAAAACTACTGGAAGAAATTAAATTGCGAAGCCCGACACTAAGTATTTTACTATTAGGTACTTCAATGCCTACGGCTGATTTTCCCGGAATAGGAGCCTCTATTCTTATACCTGGTGCAGCTAAATTTAATTGTAAATCATCTGTCAGACTTATTATTTTACTGACTTTAACGCCTGGTGCCGGTGTAAGCTCATAGCGGGTGACCGCTGGGCCACAACTTACCTGGTTAACCTTTACCCCCACCCCGAAATTGGCAAATGTATCCTCTAATATGGAAATACTCTCTTTTATATTTTTTTTATCAACAGTTCGCTCAGAATTGACTTCACTTAATAATTCCAGGGGAGGTTTACTGTAATTTTTAGATTTATTTCTGGAATTATCCTTAACCAAAGCAAGTCTGTTTTTTTCATCATTATAATTAACCTGATTTTCCGTCTGATTTTCTTCAATTACTTTAAATAGGTTTATTTCAGGTTGCTTTTGAATGATTTCTGGATTCTGAACCGGTTCAATTATTATTGGCTCCGCAATTTTTACCGATTCCTCTGCCTTTTCATTTATGGATGGAGGATAAAAGAGGATATTATCTGCTTTTTTAATAAGTTTAATAATAATCGTACGAATGATTTGAAAAACTTCAGTCATAGAGCGGTTTAGAATTAACAAGAAAGAAACACACACTAACAACAATATGAAAATAATTGCTCCAACTTGTCCGATAATGCTTATCAAACCATGGGCCAATGCCCCTCCAATTACTCCTCCACCTAACCCCTTTAATCCTGCTGATAATACGGTAATACCCCCGGGAATATCATATATACTGAACCAGATTAACATATCGATATATATCAGGCATAACCCCAGCATGCAATTTGACCAGACCTTTTTTAAAATACCGGTATGAATGGACCAGGCCAGGATTAGCAAAGAAAAATATACGGCCCCTTTACCCAGCAATAATCCTAATGCTTGAGCAACCTTGGTTCCTGCTAACCCAATAAACTCAACATCTCCAGGATTACCCTGAAATTTGGTGACACTAATAAACAAAAATAAGGCGGTCATAAAACTAATCAAAGTAATAATTTCAATTTTAAGCGGATTTTCCGGTTTGACTTTGGTGGATACAGATTTTACAACCTTTTGCTTAGATTTACTTGCTGGCTTTTTTTTATGGGGCATCATATCTTCTCCCTATATAAAACACTGTAGAATGGCATTGATTCATATATGTTCTTAACATTTGTTTATATCTTCGCTGATTGCGCTGGGAATCCTTCTTTTGGTTATTATCATAATTAAATGTTGATTCCATCTGAAAAGTATTAAACATTACTGCTTTAAAATTAATATACTGCTGACAATTAGTTTTAGATGAAATAATTCCAAACCAAAACTACTGCTCCTAAAGCCCAACAGTAATAAGAAAATATTGACAGTTTCCCTTTTCTGACCAGATTCAAAACCAAAGTAATAGCCAAATAACCAAATATTGCAGCTGCAATAGGACCCAGCAAGTATGGAATTATTAATTGCTGCGGTATTCCGGAACTGAAGGCATCTTTTAATTGAAAAACTGCTGCTCCTATGATTACTGGAATAGATAATACAAAGGAAAAATGGGCGGCAAAATTACGATCCAAACCGGCAATCAGCCCGGCCGCTATTGTAGAACCTGAGCGTGAAACTCCGGGAAATATTGCAAATGCCTGTAATATACCTATAAAGATAGCATCACGATATCGGGTTTCCTCAACTTCTTTAGCAAAAATATTTCGATTAGCCAGATTTTCAGAAATTTTAAGAAGTATACCGGTAATTAATAAACCAACTCCTACTACCAGCAAAGAGCTAAATGAGGCTTCAAAAATTGGTGCCAGTAAATATCCTGCCAGTGCAGCAGGAATACAAGCTACAATTAAGAGATAAGTAAAGCGGGAAAATGGTTTGCGCAGAATGGTAATAATATCATCACGAAAAGCGATAAATACCGCAACTAACGTACCTATATGCACAAGCACGTCAAAAGTTAATGGAGGCTCTGATATGCCTAACAAATGTTGAAATATAACCAGATGACCGGAGCTGCTTACCGGCAAAAATTCAGTTAATCCCTGAACAGCCCCTAATAATAATGCTTGCAATAGTGTCAATTTTAAAATCCTCCCTTAGCAAAACTCTTTAAAATTATAGCATAGCTATAGCTTCAATATGTCTCGCTAATGAAAGATACCCAATTTTATTTAAATTAATCAAAGAGCAGTTCACGTTTGATAATACTGCCCGGTTGATAACGATGGTTAATAAAATCTATAGGATCAGTACTAATAATATTAATTACTTTTATGGCATCTTCTCCCCATGGCTGTGCTTGAAGATATCCACCTGAAGGCAGTTTAATATTAATATTTTGAATTTCATCCCGGCTATGTATTTGAAATATATAATCATCAGGCAGATATATAATCATTGCAACATGCCTCCTGCGTCTGATTTCAGCGATTTAAGCTTATCCAGGGCTTCTTTTACTCCGCCGACCTGATCAATTAATCCTGTATCTACGGCATCTTTACCGACAACAACTGTACCAATATCCCTGGCTAAATCACCAGTTCTAAACATTAACTCTCGAAATTTATTTTCACTTATCTTTGAATGTTTGGTAACAAAATTAACTACCCGGTCCTGCATTTTGTCAAGATACTCATATGTCTGGGGAACCCCAATTACCAAGCCTGTGAGTCTTATTGGGTGAATTGTCATCGTAGCTGATGGAGCAATAAAAGAATAATCTGCGCTTACTGCAATAGTTGTTCCAATGGAATGTCCTCCACCCAGTACTATTGACACCGTTGGTTTAGACATACTGGCAATTGCTTCAGCAATAGCTAAACCGGCTTCCACGTCCCCGCCAACAGTATTTAAAATTACTAATAAGCCACTGATATTAGGATTCTCTTCAACAGCCACCAACTGAGGAATAACATGTTCATATTTGGTAGTCTTGTTCTGAGGCGGTAATACCATATGCCCTTCCACCTGTCCGGTAATAGTAAGGCAATGAAAATCACTTTTATAAGCTGGCAATTCGAGCTGACCTACCTCTTTAAGGTTTTCCAGCTTTTCTTCAGAATTGGATTCAACCGGTGCTTCTTTTTCCACGATACCAGTCCCCTTTTATTGCATTTAAATTAGGTTTTCCAGTTCGGTAAAAATACATACCTTAACGAATTTATATTTTCACTCCAAGTACCGCTGCAAATCCTGAATAATTTTCAAATGATTAACGTTTGAAAATGATTTTTAGAAAGTAACAATACCCTGTACAAGAGGATTTTAAGAGATGCTGATGAGATGCAGTTCCATTATATAAAACAGGGGGACAGTTTACCTGTCCCCCCCAGTTTTATACTTCCATAATGATCGGCAGTATCATGGGCCGTCGTCCGGTTTTTTCATAAAGGTGCTTACCCAGACGATCACGCACCTGGGACTTCATAACTGCCCACTCGGTAATGTTCCTCTTTTCGCAAATATCGAGGGCCTCTTTAACTTTTTCTTTGGCATCCTCAATAAGCTGCTCAGATTCACGTACATATACAAATCCACGCGTAACTATATCTGGTCCGGCTATCACTTCTGAAGTATCGCGGTTAATTGTTACTACTACTATCATTATTCCATCCTGGGATAATTGTTTACGGTCACGCAGAACTATATTACCTACATCCCCTACTCCCAGACCATCTACCAGTATTTTCCCTGCTGCTACTTTTCCGGTTACACTGGCCTTTTTGGCACTGACTTCAATTATCTGACCGTTTTCAGCTACAAATATCCTTGATCTGGGGATACCAAGACTCTCTGCCAATTTAGCATGTTTCATCAAATGGCGGTATTCTCCATGTACCGGAATAAAATACCTGGGTCGGATCAGATTTAAAATTATTTTAAGTTCTTCCTGAGCCGCATGACCGGAAACATGCACTCCAATACCGCGTTCATATATTACTTCTGCTCCCTGCCTAAATAGCAGATCAACGGTTTTAGCTACCAGCTTTTCATTTCCAGGTATAGGAGTTGCTGAAATAATTACTGTGTCCCCTGATTCAATTCCTACCCAGCGATGATCTGCTGTTGCCATTCTCGTAAGAGCTGACATAGGTTCACCTTGCGAACCGGTTGTGACAATAACAATTTTATCTGGCGGATATTTACTGATCTCTTCCATTTCTATCAAGGTATTGTCACCTATAGTCATGTAACCCAGTTGCAAAGAAATTTTAACATTGTTAACCATACTACGACCAACTATAGCAACTTTACGGCCATATTTTTCAGCAGTAGATACAACCTGCTGAATTCTATGAACATTTGATGCAAAGGTGGTAACAATTATTCTGCCATTACATTTACCAAACAGTTCCTCAAAGGTATTCCCAACAACTCTTTCTGACATAGTAAATCCTGGTTTATCAGCATTGGTACTATCACCCAACAAAACCAGGACACCCTTTTCCCCCAGTTCAGCCAATTTCCTAAAATCTACAACTTGACCGTCTACCGGGGTTTGATCAAGTTTAATATCACCAGTATGCAATATTATTCCAATTGGAGTGTGGATAGCAATTCCCATAGAATCAGGAATACTATGACTTACTCTAAAAAACTCTACTCCAAATTGCTCTATTTTGACCATATCCCGTGGCTGAACAATTCTAAAATCCGCACCTTCAACATGATGTTCCTTTAGCTTCTCTTCCACAATCCCTAAAGTCAGTTTGCTCCCATAGATTGGAACATTTATTTCTTTTAGAACATAAGGAAGAGCACCAACATGATCTTCATGAGCATGGGTCAATAGAATTGCTTTTACTTTCTCCCGATTTTCCAGCAAGTAACTTATATCCGGAATGACGACATCAATGCCCAGAAGTTCATCCTCTGGAAACATTAGACCTGCGTCAATGACTACGATACTATCCTGGTAACGGATCGCCATCATGTTCTTACCAATTTCCCCCAAACCGCCCAGGGGAATAATGTGAAGACGATCACTATCAGACATCGTGTCACCTCCTATTTATTAAATTTTTCCCGTCCAATTAAACCGCTTATATATTATATCCGATTAAACAACCGGTTACAACTTGACCAATAGTCAGTTGGAACTTATTCTTTGAATAAAAACTTTGTTTACCATCTTATTCAAATTATACCATAAGACGTTAACAAATATTTAATTTTTTCCTGCTCATCTTTAGTTGCAGGAACCAGTGGAAGTCTTAATCCCCCTACTTCCATTCCCATTAAATTAAGGGCAGCTTTTAATGGAACCGGATTACTTGTAATAAATAATCCCTTAAATATTGGGAAGAGGTCACTATGTATTTTAGCCGCTTTACTGGTGTCTCCATTTATAAATGATTCAATCATGCTTTTAATTTGCCGGCCAATTATATGGGAGGCAACACTCACTATTCCATGAGCACCAATGGCCATCATGGGCAAGGTAATGGAATCATCTCCGGAGTATACTATTAAGCTGCCTTGAAGCAGACGAATCAACTCTGAAACTTGATCCATATCTCCACAGGCTTCTTTTATGGCTATAATGTTTTCTACTTCTGACAGATGTTTAACAGTAGCCGGTTGAAGGTTAGCACTGGTTCTTCCCGGTACATTATATAACATTACCGGCAGTCCTACTGCTTCAGCAACCGTTTTGAAATGCTCATATAAGCCTTGCTGGCTGGGTTTATTATAATAGGGCGTAACCAGCATAATACCATTAACACCTAACTTTTCAGCCTCTCGGGAAAGTTCAACTGTTTGGCGGGTATTATTGGAACCAGTACCTGCAAAAATGGGAATTCGACCGTTAGCTGTTTCTTTAACTATAGAATATAGCTGAAGTTTTTCTTCCCGGGTCAATACTGGTGACTCTCCAGTGGTTCCGCATACTACTATCCCTTCGCTTCCATTTTCAATTAAATGTTCAACTAATTCTGTTACCTTATGATAATTTACTTCCAGTTTTTTATCATAAGGTGTAATCATAGCTGTTATCATTCTGGGCATGTTCATATATATTCACCACCATTATTTTTTTCCAAGTTCAAATTTATCATGTAGTGCCTTAACTGCATTTTGCATGTGTTCCTGATCTACCAAGCACCAAATATTAGTGTACGAATCACCACATTGCAGAATGGGTATATCCTGCTCATTAAGAGCTTCCATAACCTGAGCCATAACCCCTGGAATACCAGTCATCGCTGCTCCGACTACCGCTACCTTGGCACAATTCATTACCAATTCAGCAGGTAATGACATAGTATTTAAAATTGCCTGGGCCCGAAGAGCTGTATCAGCCATTACAGTAAACAAAAGCAAATCCGGCTGCAGGGTAATAAAATCAACACTAATATTTTCCTGTGCCAACGATTTAAATATTTTCAACTCTACGCCCTTTTTATCCTGCAAGGCGGCGATATTAATTCTAATCTGAGCAATATTTGATGTATAAGTAATACCGGTTATCATTCGCTCCATAATAGAATTAACCTGATCAGAAATCCCATAGCCATTATTAGTAATTAAAGTTCCCATGGAATCAGATAAGGTTGATTTTATTCGCAAAGGAATTCCACAATGCATGGCAATTTCCACAGCCCGGGGATGTACTACCTTGGCCCCTTCCCTGGCCAACTGGCATACCTCGTTATAGGTTATAGAATCCAACAGCCTTGCATTGGAAACAATTCTGGGATCGGCAGTCATTACTCCTTCAACATCAGTAAATATATCTATCACTTCTGCTTTTAATGCAGCTCCTAGTGCACTGGCAGTAGTATCGCTTCCGCCCCTGCCCAGAGTAACTATTTCTCCATTTTGTCCTATTCCCTGGAATCCAGCTATGATTGGTATAATGTTGTTATTTAAACAGTCAATAATATTTTCCGGTTTTACCGTCAGTATATGTGCATTGCCAAACTGCCCATCTGTATATATACCTGCTTGTTGTCCGTTAAAAAATCGAGCTGGCAGGTTATGGGCTGATAAATGACTGGCTAATAATACCCCGGAGATTATCTCACCGCAGGACATAATCATATCCAGTTCCCTGGTAGCCGGTTCCGGATTGACTGCCTTAACCAGATGCAGCAGTGTATCAGTGGCATATGGCTCACCCAATCTGCCAATAGCTGAAACTACAACTACAACCTGTGAACCTTGTTCACGGGTAGAGCGAATTATTTCAGTTACCCGGTTTCTTAATTCCGGAGTTGATAGAGAAGTACCTCCATACTTTTGCACGGTAATTCTCAATTTATTACCACCTTCTTAATAAAGGTTTTCTTTTACAACGATTTCTGCAATCTGAATTGCATTGGTAGCTGCTCCCTTCCTTATCTGGTCCGCTGCTATCCAAAATGCTATTCCCTGATCACAAGAAATGTCTTTCCTTATCCTTCCTACAAATACTTCATCTTTTAATGATGTATATAGTGGCATAGGGTAAATATTTTTATCCGGGTCGTCCTGTACAATTATTCCCGGTGCCTGGCTTAAAATATTTCTGGCCGCTTCTGCTGTCAAAGGTTTTTTAGTTTGTAGATTAACTGATTCAGAATGACTTCTATATACCGGAACTCTAACTGCCGTGGCTGCTATCTTTAACTCCGGTGCATGCATTATTTTGCGGGTTTCCCACACTAATTTCATTTCTTCTTTCGTATACTGTTCCTCAACAAATGAATCAATATGTGGAATAAGATTAAATGCAATTTGATACTGAAATACTTCCGTCTTTATCTCTTCATTATTGTGTACTGCCTCAACCTGTTTTTTCAGCTCATTTAAACCTGCTACGCCTGCTCCGGAAACAGCTTGATAAGTAGATACTATTACCCGTTCCAGGCCAACAGCCTGATGAATGGGATTAAGTGCAACCGTTAAAATAATAGTTGAACAGTTGGGATTGGAAATTATTCCTTTATGTTCAGCAATATCTTCTGGATTTACTTCCGGCACGACCAAGGGTACCTCTTTATCAAGCCGAAAAGCATAACTATTGTCTATTACTACACAATTATGCCGATTTGCTGCTGGTGCCAACTGCTGACTGATTTCAGTATTTACTGCAAATAATGCAATATCTGCATTGGCAAACTCATCCTCCCGGGCAGCTTTAACTACTACTTCCTCATTTCCGTATATCAACCGCTGTCCTGCTTCCCTTGGATCAGCCAGGCAAATTAATTCACTGATCGGAAACTTTCGTTCCCATAATATCTTCATCATTTCCTGACCTACTGCTCCAGTTGCTCCGACAATTGCTAATTTTATTTTCTGCGCCACAATTATACCTCCTACCTGGTAAACATCTGCTCTTTATTGTAGCACAGCAGTTAGCCAGGTCTCAACAAACTATCCCGGTCCCAGTAATAGAGGCTGAATTTGTTTACCACGTAATGCAAATAAAACTGTATCACAAATTTTATCCATGCAGGCAACAATGGAATATGCCTTCTCAATCGGATTATCCTGACGAAATGGAACAAAATAAATGTTCTTCATATTAAGTAAACTGCCAATATTACGAGCATTAAGACTTAATGCATCATTGGTTGAAATTGCAATAACTACAGGACGCCCGTTTCTCAATTGTGCTTTTATAGCCATAAGGGAAGGAGTATCGACTATTCCATTAGCCAATTTGGCTATAGTATTGCCAGTTGCAGGTGCTACAATTACAATATCGAATAATTTTTGAGGCCCTATCGGTTCGGCCCCTACAATAGTATTTATTATGCTGTGACCGGTAATGTCATGAATAATTTGTCGTAAATCCTCTCGACGATAAAATCGATTATCAGTTTGATCAACCGTATATGAAAATATGGGGAATACTTCGGCCCCTTCTTCTATTAGGGTGCAAATTTGCGGTACGATTTCGCCAATAGTACAATGTGAACCAGTCATTACCACTCCTATTTTTACACCATGAAGTCGGGCAATTGGTCTTTCAGTCATTTACTGCGCCTCCCTTTTAACCAAAGAGCATGCTTCTATCTGACTTGCTAAGTTCATTAATTATTAATCGTGGTATAACCTGAGCTAAAATTTTACCGGCATAAACTGGTGCTACTTTTCCAGGTAAACCAGGTGCTAATATCGCTTTTAATCCCAGTTGGTTGGCTGCCTCAAAGTCAGTACCTCCCGGTTGCGTGGCTAAGTCAATAATTAGAATATCAGGATTGGCATGAGTAAGTACATCTTTGGTGAGGATCATGTTGGGAATGGTATTATATACAAAATCAG
>JAAYBS010000092.1 GCA_012718855.1 Syntrophomonadaceae bacterium | reverse complement strand
TATGCATTAAAGAGTCTGGTGGGACACTATAATGAATTGGTATATAATAACAGTAGTCTCGTATATGGTGGTACTTGACTCGGGTTGGAGTTATGAAGATTGAGAAGGTTAACAGTGGCCCCATACCACTGTCAACCTTCCTGTCAAATATCTTTACTCCATAGCAGCAGCCAGTGCTTCGGTATATTTTTCAAATGATTTTGTTTCGTTCAGTAATGTTTTACGCATGGCATAGGTTAGTTCCAGTTGAACCCCTTTATTTATACTATTTTGATTACAAATATTATCAATTTGTTTTCCGCCTAGTCTGGCAGGGGCATCTTCAACCTTGAAGCCGGCCGCTTTAAGATGCCTGACAATCTTGTTTCCCGTTTTAGAATCCAGACCTCCTATGTAAGTTACTTCGTTGGAACCCCGACATCCATGAATTGATAAGGTAAGATTGGATTTTTCAACTAACTTTTGGGCCTTGGGTTCATTAAAATTAGTGGAGGTAATATGTAGTATGTTGTTATTACAATCTCTGATACCTTCAAAAAGGTATAAATCACACTGCAATATTTCAGCAACCGACCGGGCTATTTGACTGGTACCGATTTCAATGGAACCTCCATGAATTGCCATTACTAAAGTTGAACTATCGCGGTTAATGCTGCCAATACAAAAATCAATATTTTCGTTATAGCGGGATTGTAATTGTTGGAAACTCATTAAGATATCTTTGGCCTGTAAAGTACTTGTACCAGTAAAAATGATAAGTAGCGCAACCATGACGCTGAATAAATATTTCCTCAATATACCACTACTTTCTTTTTTTATTTTAGTTTCTGCCATTAAGCAATTGGGCAGTTGTTTTATTTTTACCTTACAGCAGACGGCAGTGTCAAAGTTACTTTTTGTATTTGCAGGAAAATTGGTGACATGCAATCACATATCTGCAATATGCCTGGAAGCTGCCTGACTGGCAGTTAGTTAATAATAGTGCTATAATCATGGTGTTATAATTTCATATTACCAACTGGTGGCAGCAAGGCTGCTGAAAAGGGAAAGCGGTGAGAGTCCGCTGCAGTTCCCCCTACTGTATTAGGGACGAAACCTGTATTTATGTCACTGGGAATTTACCTGGGAAGACGCGGGGAGTAGGATGACCTTAAGCCAGGAGACCTGCCGGTTTGGAACCATCTTTACTACTTCTGGGGATAAGAAGGGAGGAATTTATGATGATTTATTCATCGTTGTTTACTCAATACCTGGATGGCAGTTAGTCCGGGTATTTTTTAGTTGGTGTAACAATGAATGGAGGTAGTACTTTGTATAGACAGCGTAAAAACCTGGTAATTCTTTTGATGTTTTTTATAATGGCATTTTTCAGTCCTCAGCTGGTAATGGGGGCAGAGTCTGATTATCAAAACTCATTAACCAAGGTGCAGAATTATTATAAACAACAGTCCGTCTACAGTGATTGGGAAGCTTTAGGGTTAAGATCTTCAGGTATGGCAGTAGGAAACAAAACTAATTTTGACAATCCCCAAGAGGCTTCTGATTATGCCAGAACTATTTTGGGCAGAATTGCTGCTGGCAGTAATCAGGAAATGGTCCTACAGAATGTTTATGCTTTGCAGCAAATGCAGCAAGCGGCGGGGTATTTTTCTAATGATGGTGAGGAACAAACTTTAAACCACACTATCTGGGCAATTATTGCTCTGGATTTTGCTCAGGCCAATGGTTTTAAAACAGATTATAAACGCAAAGCTGCTACTGATTATCTGATTTCAAAACAAGCTGCTGAAGGTGGCTTTGATGAGTCTGGTTGGGGAGTAGATATCGACTCAACTGCTCATGCTCTAATAGCCCTGGCACCTTATAAAACCGAGTATGTTACTGAAATAAATAAGGCAACTAATTATCTTAAAAGTCAACAATTTAACAGTGGAGGGTTTGGTGCTTGGGATAGTGAGAGTCCTGATTCTACTGCAGTAGTAATTGAAGCGCTCATTGCGCTGGGAGAGAATCTGCAAAGCGAAGAATGGATAAAGCCTGGAGATAAAAATATGGTACAGGCATTATTGTCCTATCAAAATGCTGAGGGATGGTTTGTATACAGCCTGGTACTCAGTGACTGGAATGATCCGAAGAACCCCAATCCGATGTCGACCCGTAACGCTTTATTGGCTTTGAGTGATCTAAATTCCGGCAAGTCAAAATATCAAAATCCGCTTCCTGAGATTAGTGACGGTGGCGGCAGCGGTACTGTTCTGCCTCTGGTAATTCCAGTTGTTGAAAAGAATATGGCTGCTATTTCTATACAGGGGGATAGGACAACCGGGACTATTTTGCCATATACTGTCTGGCACTGGGAAGGGCCCGCTACAGTACTGAACCAACTAAAAACTTTTTTAAACGACCGGGGTATTAGCTACAACATCAGCTCTGACCGATATATATCAATGATAGGAGGACTGGCTCACAAAAAGGATGGTTATCCTCTGAGTGGGTGGTTATTTAAGGTAAATAATGTTTTTTCCAATGCTGGTACAGCCACTTATATTTTAAAAAATGGGGATGAGGTGGCATGGGTATATACCCTGGATGGAGGCAAGGATGTAGGTGATCCGCTATTTTTAATCCCGGAAGAGCTGATCCCGGATGAAGTTGAATTAAAGGTTGACGAACCATCAGAACCGGTATTGGAAATATCAGCACCGGAACCGGTTAATGCGATTGAATATTTGACCAGTCAGGGGATTATAAAGGGAACTGACAAGGGTATGGAGCTGGACAGATTTATTAGCCGGGCAGAATTAATTCAAGTGTTGACCAATGCGGCGAAAATTACATCCGGGCCGGCTCGGGGTCAGGTATTTACTGATGTGAATCCCGGGGACTGGTTTGCAGCTCCAATAGAAACCGCCGCAGCCAAGAAGTTCTTTAATGGATACCCGGATGGAAGTTTTAAGCCTCAGCAATTGGTTAATCGTTATGAAATAGCCTGTCTGCTGGATGCCTGGGCCGGCAATAGTGGAAAACTGGTTGATTTAACAACCGATGAAAAAATACCGGTGTGGGCGCGCACTTCTGTTGCGCGAGCGATTGCCGAGGGCTGGATTATTACTGATGAAAATAATCAGTTTAATGGTGAGGAATATTGCCAGCGTTCTAAGGTGTTTGAAATGGTGTATCGCTGGATGAACAGATAATTGATGCTGCTGTAAAAAACGGCACATAATACCTTTAGGAAGCTGGAACATAATTAGATTCTAAATAGTGGGTTAGGGTAGGGGGAACTGCTTAAATGACCGTAAAAAATAGGATATCAATATTATTGGCCATTATAGTACTGGGCGGGATTTTAATGCTGGGTGGCTGTGAAGTCAAACCCGAGGCAATAAATACTCCGGGCCAAAATCGTCAGGTGCAACATGCAGTTGATCCTGCTGTAAAAGCTACCGCGGAAAAGTCAGCCAATGAGAAGGAAAAAACGAATTCAGGGTCTGAAAAACCTTTAGCAGATACTATTTCTTATCCCAAAGGCTTTCAGCTGCCTGAAAAAATTGAAACCGGAAACGAAATTCAATTAATGGTAACCAGGGATTATGGAGCCTCCTATCTGGGAAATTACAGTATTGTATCAGTTGAAAAAATGTCGGTGATGGAAATCCTCAAATCAAATCTAAAGGTAGAAACTGCTTATGGAGGCGGTTTTGTAAGCAGTCTGGAAGGTTTGAAAAATGGCGGGACAGTTGGGGGCATGAGACAGGACTGGTTTTTCTATGTAAACGGCATAGCCAGCAATCGTGGTGCTGATCAGGTGCCAGTAACCGGTGGTGATCGAATTTGGTGGGATTACCATGGCTGGAAGACAGGGGTAGCGCAAACGGCTGTAATTGGCAGTTATCCGGAACCTTTTATTAATGGAATAAATCGGGGCAACAATCAGGTAACCATAATGGCTACTCCGGAAAGTAAGATTTGGGCTGAAAAATTAGCGGGACAACTGAAAAATAACGGTAGCCAGATGACGGTTACGGATATTGATAATAACAGGCTGGTCAATAGAAATGGTCCGATAATAGTAATTGGCAAATGGTCTCAATTAGCAGACTGTTCGGTTTTAAAAGCCTTAAACGATGCTGGAGCCCGAAACGGGTGCGGTATGCAATTTGATGAAGAGAGTTTGAAGCTGTTGGATAATACCGGGCAGGTAAAGAATGAAGTCGGTGACGGTTGGGGAGTAATCGTTGCCAGTGGCAGGGGCCTCGGTGATTCAGCCCCGCTTTGGTTGCTGGTTGGAAACGATGAAGGGGCAGTAGAGCAAATCGTTAAAATTCTTATAAATGAACCGAATAAAACGGCCGGCCGGTTTGGAGTGGCAGTGGGACCGGGAGGTCAGGTATTAAATTTACCCAGACCATAATTCTCGGGGGAAAGCTTAATGAATTGGGATTATACCTATCAGTATCGGGATAACTTTATATATAACTTGCATCCAGGCATCGTCTTGCTATTATGTACTAATTTTCTCATCTGGTGCCTGATATTTTCCCATCCCGTTTATCTGGCCAGCTTGCTGGCGGCTAACGGTATGCTGCTAATCAGTGCCGGCCATTTGAGAACCTGGTACTTGTATTTGAAGTTTTCTTTGTTTATGTCAGCAGTAATTATAGTCATAAATCTATTATTTTCATCAGCCGGAACTACTACCCTGCTGGAGCTGACGTTATTAGGGGGATATACGATTAAAGTATACTGGGAAGCGCTCATGTATGGTTTGGGAATGAGTTTGCGACTGATGGTGGCTATAAGTTCTTTTGCCCTTTTCACGTTGGCTGTTGACTCTGATCAAATGCTGGCCTGGGTAGGGCGTTTTGGTACTCGTACTGCTTTGGTGGCAACCTCCACCCTGCGTATAATTCCAGTGATGATTGAAGATTATCATCGTATCACCGAGGTTCAGAAGTGCAGGGGAGTAAGGTTTAATCACCGTTCAATAAGGCGGCGAATTAAAAGCTACTGGCCGGTAATGGGGAGTATGTTGTTATCCAGTCTGGAGCGTTCCATGACCATGGCCGAGTCATTATATAATCGGGGCTATGGTTTAAAACCGCGTACTAACATGCAATTACACCGCTGGCAAAGCGGAGATTACCTAGTATTTTTTTCTACACTGACTGGAATTTTAGTCGCCAGCCTGGCTCAATGGCAGCATTGGAGCAGCTACAGTTATTATCCGGTTCTGGACCGGGTTGACAGTGTGGAAATACTGCCGGCATCAATATTGTTACTGTTATTGGCTCTGCCGGCAATCATTAATTGGGGATGGGAAAAATGGCCGTCATTAAGGTCGATAATTTAACTTATCAATATGCGAATAGCAGTATCCCTGCTTTGCAGGATATTAATCTGGAAGTACAGGCGGGGGAATTTGTTCTGCTGGCTGGTGGCTCTGGCAGTGGCAAAACCAGCCTGTTAAGAGCGATTAACGGTGCCATACCACATTTTTATGCGGGATTTATTAAGGGTCAGGTTTATCTGGACAATCAGGCGGTAAGTTCCCTGGACCAGCGACAGAGGGTGCAAACTGCAGGCCTTTTACATCAGGATGCCGATAGCCAGTTGATTATGAATAGTGTAACCGCGGAAATTGCTTTTGGAATGGAAAATATGGGCCTTCCGGTAAAACTTATACGGAGAAGAATAGCAGAATTAAACAGTGCTTTGAATCTTAATCAGGACAACCATAAACGGACAGCGGATTTATCTGCCGGACAAAAACAAAGAGTAGCCCTGGCAGCTTTGTTGGCTATGCAACCGCAAATATTATTATTGGATGAACCCACCTCCCAGATAGATCCGGTAGCAGCTGAAGAATTTCTTACAATTATCCGCCGTCTTAATGAAGATACCGGGATAACTATAATAATGGCTGAACAAAGGCTGGAAAGATGTCTACATCTGGCTGACCGTTATCTGGTTATGGAAAACGGACAGATTAAAGGTGATTTTAAAAAGGCTGATGATATGGCCCGCTGGGCAGTTGAAAACCGTTGCCCTTTTGTACCACCGGTTCCCCGAGTTTTTGCTTTGGCCGGTCAACCATCCATTCCGGCTACAGTTAAAGAAGGCAGGCAGTTATTGCGGGAATTGAAAACTTTCCCAACAAATGATGACGACCATAGGAATGGTTCGACACAACTGCAAAAGCACCATAAATGTAATCCTGAGGAGCAGGCGATGAAGGATCTCTTTCGGGAGTCCGTAATATTGCCTCTTCCGCCAACTGGATTCTTCGCTATCGCTCAGAAGGACAGGCTTGAGAGCACTTTTGTAGTAACGAATGGTTCATCTATGAAGCAACCGACTTGCTCTGATTATATAGTGGAAATGAACCAGGTTTCTTATACCTATCCGCATGGAGGCAAAGCCCTCCGGCAGGTTGATTTTAAACTGCATTCGCAGGTTATTACGGCCTTAATAGGTGATAATGGTGCCGGAAAGACTACGCTGCTAAAACATATTATTGGCTTAATAAAACCAGATCGGGGAAGGGTTAAGGTATTGGGCGGGGATACACTTCATCTTGATGTAGAGGATTTGGCTTCCGGGGTTGGTTATTTATCCCAGCAACCGGATGATTATCTGTTTTTACCAACCGTGAGGGAGGAAATTTCTTTTAGTCGCCGTAAACTGGGTAGAGGTACGGCTGAAACCGAAAAGCAGCTGATATACCGGCTGGGACTTCAGGATTATCTGGACTGCAACCCGCGGGATTTGAGTACCGGACAGCGTCAGCGGGTAGCCCTGGCTTCCATTCTGCTCTCTAAACCTAAAATTTTGCTGTTGGACGAACCCACCCGGGGTATGGATTATAATTTAAAAGCTGAGCTGGGAGAAATTCTTAAAGAATTTGTACAAACTGGCGTAACTATATTGCTGGTTTCCCATGACAGCGAATTTATTGCGGAATATGCAGATGAAGTAGCGTTAATGTCCACCGGAGAAATTATTGCTCAAGGTTCAACCGGGGAGATGCTGAGCGGATCAATTTATTATGCACCCCAGGTCAATCGCTTGTTTAATGGTCTGCATGAGCAGGTTCTGACGGTTGAGCAGGGTGTGGGGTTGCTAAAGGATTACAGGGTTAGGAGTGAGGGCGATTAGGAAGCCCTTTAATAGACGGAGATTGCCGCGGATTCAGCGGATTTTCGCAGATTGTTTTATTTTATAGGAAGTAGGTTGGCAATGGTGAGTTAGATTTCGCTTTTTGCTGTGCCCGAAGGGTCTGTGTAATCCCCCTGTCGGGGACTACTGATGTTCCCCGGCACTCAGCGCCAATAATCCTAAATCTGAGTGCCGGGTCACAATTAATGTTGCTGCGTCTATTAAAATAAATGTCAGGTTCTAAATCTAAAAGGTACCGCTGGATTACTGCCGTTTTTGGAGAGGATAGAAAAATGAAGCATTATTCAGGAAGGTTAAAAAATATAAACGCGCTGCTGACGTTGCTGCTGGGGTTGGCCGGATTTGTATATCTGGGAATAAATGATTTAGCCAATTGGGCACTGATCACTACCGGAGCAGCAATATTGCTGTTGGGATTTGCGGTCTGGAAGTTTGAAAATAGCCGGATTGATGCGCGTATGTTGATACTAATTGCAACCATGTCAGCATTGGCAGCTGTTTCCAGGGTATTATTTGCTGCCATACCCAGTGTACAGCCGGGCACCTTTATTATTATGATTACCGGCTATGTATTTGGCCCGGTAATTGGAGTGGCAGTCGGGGTACTTACTGCTTTTGTCTCCAATATGTTTTTAGGGCAGGGCCCCTGGACCTTATGGCAAATGTTAGGTTGGGGTTTATGTGGAATAGTAGCCGGGTGGTTGGGGAAAAACAACAATTTTCGCTTAGTCCCCTTTCTTATTTTGTCCGGTCTGGCCGGATTATTGTTTGGTTTACTGATGAATTGCTGGCATTGGCTGGCGTTTGTATATCCTCTGAATGCTACGACTTTTTTAGCTACCTGGGCAGCCAGTATTGTATTTGATTTAATGCATGCCGGGGGCAACATCATTTTCGCTTTGATTTTAGGGCGCCCCTTCTATAATTATTTACTTCGTTTCCGCCAGCGCATGTTTTTTCAACCGGCTGGAGATAGCTCATCAGGCAGCCCTGACTCTTGATGCTAATTTTGGTTTTGCAATGGGGTGTTAGCTGTAGCTTTGATTTTAATAGACGCAGATTGCCGCGGATTTAGCGGATTTTCGCAGATTGTTTTATTTTATTTAATAGGAATTAGGCTGGCAATGGTGAGTTAGATTAGGATTTTTTTAGAACCTGACCCTTCCTGACTTAACTGACTGAACCTGACGTTATTTATTAATAGACACGGCAACCTTAATTGTGTTCAGTTACTTAACTTACTGAATCGCACTGGTTACTCTAAATATTAACAGAAGCTTTAAGCTTCCGAACGGAGGCTGAAGGACTCCGCTACGATGATGCTACATAGCATTCATTAAAACGGTAAGGGCTTCCGAT
>JAAYBS010000091.1 GCA_012718855.1 Syntrophomonadaceae bacterium | reverse complement strand
TTAGAGCTGCGTTCCTTATCCAGCAGGGTTACGTTTTCGTTGGTTACTACCACACCAATAAAGTTAAGGTCTTTACCATGGCGGGCAAAAAGATCGTCGATTACCGGGTTGTTCAGGTGGTGATAAGTAGTATTTTTATCACAGGCGGAAACGCAGTTACCGCTGATTATTGCACCATCCATAACCTCAGTGGGATAGAGGAAAGTCGGTAAAATCTTTTTTACATCCAGGCCGTAGAGATAGGTGTCATGCATCAGACCCTGGGTCTGGAGCATATATACATAAACAATTTTAGGCAGACCGGGATACTGATTAATCTGCTCGATAAGGGGTTTGGTTTCAAAAACCATAGTCTGATCCGGTACGGCATTTCTTGCCAGTTCTGAAACATAACGGGTAGCTTTTAACCCGGCCATTCTAACGGCTTCTTCGTGTTCATGCTGGGGCAATCCCTCTACTTTATCACCCAGGATAACCAGATTGATGGTTTTGGAGAAAGGAGTAAAATCGGCACCCGGTCCCGACATATCAATTATTCCTTCCTGAAAACCTACAATTTTTCCTACGGTTAGTATGGTCATGCCTTTCAATACATTGGTTTTGCCGCTGCCGGCCATTTCTGCATTGCCAAAAAGGCCGGGAAAGACCTGACCTGCACCTTCCACTTTAACCCTGGGCTCCAGAACGTCTTTGACCGGGCATATTCTTACATTGTCTCCCGGACGTACAATGTCAATCTCAATCCTGGCCAGGCGGTCATCTTTGATAGTATTTAGCAGTTCCTGCCGGTTTACATAAACAATTCCGTCTTTTAATTCACTTTTTTCTCCGAATTGAACATCTTTAACCAGGATATTTCTAAGTTCCAATTGCATTAAATATTCCTCCTTCCCTTATTTGGCATATTGTTTAAGTTTGGCTTCAATGTCTTCAGGAGCAATTTCTTGTCCGGATAATTCGTCTATTTTCTGACCATCTTTATAGAAAAGTATGGCCGGCAGACCTAATACTTTCTGGCTTATGGCCAGGCGCCGGTTTCCTGAGGTATCTACCGAACAAAATTTTATCTGGTCCTGATATTTATGGGCCAGCTCTTCAACATGCGGCATCAGTTCCAGACAACGTTCACATTTGGGTCCCCACCAGTCAACCATAACTACTCCACTGGCACCAAGAACTTCGTTTTCGAAATTTTCCTTGTTTACTTCGATCATAAATGCAACACTCCCTAAAATAAGTTATTTATGGCCGTCAGATTGTTCTCATTTATCTCTGCTGCTTCATGTTTGATTTCTCCGTTAAAAAAAACATGAAGTTTGGGCAGTTGATCCAGGGTGATATTATAACGTCTGCCCACCAATTCATTACGGGTAGCATCAACTTTTACCAATGAAAAACGTTCGTTGTTGGCACGTACAAAGCGGTCTACCAGCCCAATTTTTTCAGTACCGCTCATATCAGTAGGGTTATAATAAGCAACTAAAACCGGTTTTTTTGAGTTTATAACTTCTTTTTCCCATAGCTCGGTTTCATGTACATATTTTTCAGCTGCTACTGCAGCTATAGCGCCGTCACTGGCAGCAGTTACTACCTGACGCAGGTATTTGGCTCTGACATCACCGGCAGCAAAAAGTCCTTCCAGGCTGGTAGCCATTTTTTCGTCAGTAAGAATGTACCCCTGCTGATTTAATTGAACTTCTGGCGGTAAAAATTCAGTAAGCGGAGCCGTACCGATAAATATAAACACGCCATTTACCAGGTAATCGCTTTCTTCTCCGGTTTGTATATTTTTCAGGGTTATACTTTCTACCAATTCGTCACCATTGACATTCTTAACAATGGAATTCCAAATCCATTTAATTTTGGGGTTTTGCTGAGCCCGTTCAAAAGAAACCTGGTTGGCATCAACTTTGCCTTCTTCATGAATGACAATTATACTCACCTGGTCGGCAAATTTGCTCAGGTATTCAGCTTCTTCAATAGCAGCATCACCGCTGCCCACTACCGCCACCTCCAATTCTTCAAACAGGTCGGCATCACAGGTAGCACAATAACTGACTCCTTTACCGCGAAGTTTTCCTTCTCCGGGAACCTTTAACATGCGTGGTTCGGCTCCCAGTGCATAAACCAGCGCTTTTCCAAGGTATTCGCCTTTTTTGCCAATGACTTTTTTGGGGAAGGATTTTAGATCCAGCGATACTATACTGTCCTTAATAAATTCGGCTCCAAATGATTGCGCATGGTCAGCCATGGCCTGGGTAAGTCCCGGTCCGGTAGTACCACGGCCAAATCCCGGGTAGTTTTCCAAATCCCATGTTGTTGCTGCCTGCCCGCCCGGCCGGCCTTTTTCAATAATGGCCGTTTTCATCCGTGCCCGGGCTCCATACATTCCTGCTGCCAGCCCGGCAGGACCGCCGCCCAGGACCAGCAAATCATAAATTGTTTCCATGTTTACACCTGCCTTCACATTAATGATTGAAGTGCGTTATCCAACAATTCTTTATCAATAATCTGGAAATCCCGGTCCCTTTGGTGGATTATATGGCAGTCTATTTTTTTGGTGACTCCGCTTTCCACTTTTTTCAGGCAATATTCCAGCATACTCAGGGTTGATAAATCGACTTCCGATATTGATGACGTTAATACTACCGACCGGTAAGGATTGTCCTCAGGCTTAATGCTTCCTGAAAGAGGATGGGACAAAAGATTATGTCCCCCGGCTATTTTGTTTAAAACCTGATAAAGAACCTGACGTTGATTTCCGTTGACAAAACAAATGTCAGCATTAGCAATATTTTTTACTATTGGGTTGTTAGTTATTATTAAAACTTGTGAAAATTGCATGTTAAAATCCTCCAAAGCATTTTTGGATATAAAAAAAACAGCGGATCAGCTTTATCCTTATCCCCTGTTTATTTACCTGAGAGATTCACCTTTTAAGGGTTTGCTCCTTCGGTGCCGGTTGGCTTTCCAGAGTTCTGTCCGGGTGCGATACTTTTATTCCTGAAAGTTTCATCAGCAACTGGATAAGTTAACTGATTTGCTCCTTCGGCAGGATTTGCATCCATTCTCTCGCTATCCTTCATCCAAAAATCTTTATTTCATTATAATTTTGTCTGATAAATGCTTTTTTATCCCCCCAATGCAAATAGTTTGCTTAAAAATTAAAAAGCACGGGATTTTAATATTCCCGTGCTCTGTCTGTTAACCTGAGAGATTCACCCGTTAAGGTTTGCTCCTTCGGTGCCTTATGGCTTTCCAGAGTCTGTCCGGATACAGTCCTTTTAACCTGAGAGTTTCGTTGTTTACCTGGACAGGAAAACAACTTGCCCCTTCGGTATGGGTGAATACCCATTCTCCCATATCCATCAATCGAAATTTATTTAATTTTTAATTATCTGCTTTTAATATACTTTCCAAATTTAAACTTTGTCAACCTCCAAAATCAGGAAGGCAGGTATAGCCGAAAGGATTATGAAATGGTCAGGTGATAGGATTTGCCTTGATCTTGATATAGTATAAGCGTTTATTGGCTTAATAATTATTATTATGATTTACAAGAAAAAAAATCCGCGCTATACTATGAGCAATATGTTAAACCGATGAGCAAGAGTAGTAAGAATAAGGGATGTACATAGAGAGCCGCTGTTTGGTGGGAATGCGGTTACATGAATTATTCTGAATGGACTTGCGAGGGCAGCCCGAAATCGGAAGAAAGTAGGCGCTGACGGGAACCCTGTCCGTTATCAGTAGGGTACATATGATAGTATGTAAAATGAGAGGACGATTTTATCGTCAATTTGGGTGGTACCGCAGAAGCACAGCTTTTGTCCCTGTATGGGGCAAAGGCTTTTTTATTTGGAGTTTTAAATTATAACCAAGGAGGGTGATGATTATGGGCAAAGGACGATTTGGAATTCATGGCGGACAATTTGTCCCCGAAACGCTGATGAATGCGGTTATCGAACTGGAAACGGCCTACAACCATTTTAAACAGGATTCAAACTTTCAGGCTGAACTGCTGGAACTGTTGAATAATTACGCCGGCAGACCGTCACTGCTTTATTATGCGGAAAAAATGACCCGGGATCTGGGCGGAGCAAGGATTTATCTTAAACGGGAGGATTTAAACCATACCGGTTCACATAAAATCAACAATGTACTGGGGCAGGTACTGCTGGCCAAATATATGGGCAAGAACCGGGTTATAGCCGAAACCGGTGCGGGACAGCATGGTGTGGCTACTGCTACGGCAGCAGCTTTGTTAGGGTTGAAATGTGAAATATTTATGGGCAAGGAAGATACAGAGCGGCAGGCTTTAAATGTTTACCGTATGAAGTTGCTGGGGGCAACGGTTCATGAAGTTACCAGCGGAACACAAACGCTAAAAGATGCGGTTAATGAAACTATGCGCGAATGGACTGCCCGGGTGGAGGATACGCATTATGTACTTGGTTCAGTAATGGGGCCGCATCCGTTTCCAACCATCGTACGCGATTTTCAAAGTGTGATTGGCCGGGAAGTTAAACAGCAGATACTGCAAAAAGAAGGGCGGCTGCCGGATGTGTTAGTAGCCTGTGTCGGTGGGGGCAGCAATGCGATGGGTTTATTTTATGAATTTATTGAAGACTCCGCTGTTCGCCTGATTGGCTGCGAAGCGGCCGGATTGGGCATTGACACTGATAAACATGCAGCTACGATGACAACCGGAACCGTAGGTATATTTCATGGCATGAAATCATATTTTTGTCAGGATGAGTATGGGCAGATTGCACCGGTGTATTCAATTTCTGCCGGTCTGGATTATCCGGGTGTTGGCCCTGAACATGCCTGGCTGCATGATTTGGGGAGGGCCGAATATGTTGCAGTTACCGATGATGAAGCGGTGGATGCGTTCGAATATCTTTCCCGTACGGAAGGAATAATTCCGGCGATTGAAAGTGCGCATGCAGTTGCTTATGTGCGAAAACTGGCCCCTATGATGGATAAGGATAAAATCATGGTAGTTAATCTTTCCGGAAGAGGAGATAAAGATGTTGCGGCTATAGCACGTTACAGGAGGGTTGATCTATATGAGTAGGGTACAACAGGCATTTTCCCGGGGTAAGGCGTTTATTCCCTTTATCACGGCGGGAGATCCATCACTGGAAACCACTGAAAGACTGGTGATTGAGATGGCAGCCGCCGGGGCTGACTTGATTGAGATTGGCATTCCTTTTTCCGATCCAGTGGCTGAGGGCCCGATTATTCAACAGGCGGATGAACGTGCCCTGACTGCGGGCACCACCACTGACGGGATTTTTGATATGGTAGGCAGAATACGTCAGGTATGCGATGTACCGCTGGCCTTTATGACATATATGAATCCGGTTTTTACCTACGGTACGGAAAGGTTTATGCAAAAATGTCAGGATGCGGGCGTTGATGCAGTAATTGTCCCCGACCTGCCGTTTGAAGAAAAGGATGAACTGCTGCCGGTTTGTTCCCGCTATGGGATTGATTTGATATCACTGATAGCACCTACCTCCCATGAACGTATCAGCATGATTGCCAGCGAAGCACAGGGGTTTATTTACTGTGTATCCTCAATGGGGGTTACCGGTGTTCGCGAGGAGATTAATACCCAGGTTGGGGAAATGGTAAAACAGGTAAAAGCGGTCAGGGATATCCCCTGTGCAGTTGGCTTTGGCATTTCCACACCCGAACAGGCAGCACAAATAGCCCGGTTTTGCGATGGAGTAATAGTAGGCAGCGCCATTGTGAAGATTGTAGAGCAATATGGGGTTAATTGCGTGCCACCGGTAATAGATTTTGTACGTAAGATGAGACTGGTAATGGATCAAATTTAAAGACAACCGTCACACCGGGAGACTATTGACAGGAATTAACATAGGACGTATTATTAACCATAATTGAATATTGGTCTAGTTCTAGATTAGATGAGATGAGTTTAGATTAGCTGAGTGGAGCCAGGTTAATTATTTACCGAACCGGGGCCTCTTCAGGCACTGGTTTTTTTGTTCTCATGGAGGGGAAAAAGCATATTCCTTAATTAAGAAGCGGGGTGAGATGAGCGGAGCGGAGTAGAGCAGAGAAAAGCGGAGATTTGAGATGAGTGAACTTATAACACTTATATTAATTAAGGAGTGATTATTTTGATACAAAAGGTCTTAAAAAAATTAACTGCTAAAGAGAATTTAACTGCTGAGGAAGCTTACAGTCTGATTTTAGCGATTAGTAATGATGAGCTGAGTGAGGTGCAGATTGCAGGTTTTCAGGTAGCTTTGTTAATGAAAGGGCCGACTTTGACGGAAATTACTGCTATTGCCCGTGCCATGCGGGATGTATGTGAAAGCATTGCACCCCGCGTTCAGGGAGAACTTATGGATACCTGTGGTACCGGCGGAGGGCTCAGCACTTTTAATATTTCTACGGCGGTAGCGTTGGTTGCTGCTGCGGCGGATATTCCGGTTGCCAAGCATGGCAGCAGGTCTATATCCAGCCTTTCCGGCAGCGCTGATGTTCTGGAAGCTTTGGGAGTAGAAATTAATCTTTCTCCCCGGGCAGTAGAGAAACTTATTGAGGAAATAGGCATTGCTTTTATTTTTGCTCCGCTGTTTCATCCGGTGATGCATAAGGTATTGCCGCCTGAACAGGAGCTGGGCATAAAGACGATTTTTTATACTATCATTGGCCCGCTGATAAATCCTGCCCGGGCTACACGTCATATCATGGGAGTCTATAAACCGGAGTTGTTGGATATTGTTTCTGAAGTAGCCTTATCTTTAGGCTATACTCGCGGCTTATTTGTTCATGGACTGGATGGTTTGGATGAAATTTCACTAATGGGCAAAACCCGAATTAATGAGATTAAAAATGGTTCAATTATCAATTATGAGATTGCTCCTGAGGATTTCGGCTTTAATCGCTGTTCACTGGAGGATATATGTACCGGGACGCCGGAAGTCAATGCGGGTGTGATTCGGGAAGTCTTTTCCGGAAAAAACCGGGGACCGCGCCGTCAGGTAGTGATACTAAATGCTGCCGGAGCTCTGATGGTGGGGGATAAAGCCAGCTCCTTCGCTGAAGGTATTGAACTGGCCGGTGAAATAATTGACAGCGGCAAGGCTCAGGATAAGCTGCAGCAGCTCATAACTGCCTCGCAGGATTTACGATTGGTGGTATAAGATGAATCAGGAAAGATGGGCAGGCCAAATCAACCAGCAGTTTTCTACAGCTTTGTGGGATAAATATCACTCCGGAACCATACCGGTGATCCCGGACATAAAAACCAGATCCCCGGGAGCAGGAGATTTATTGCAGGGACGCGATCCGGTTGAAATAGCCCGGTTGCTTGAAAGTGTGGGGGCTCCAGCCATTTCAGTAGTAACCGAGCCTGAATATTTCGGGGGTTCACCGAAGTTATTGCAGCATGTTGCCCGCGAAGTTTCAATACCGATTTTACGCAAGGATTTTATTAATAACCGTACGCAGTTATCAGAGAGTGTAGATTTAGGGGCCAGTGCCGTCTTACTGATTGCAGCTATGCTGCAAAAAAATCAATTATTTAAGTTGGTGGAAGAAGCTTTTAAATTGGGATTGGAGCCGCTGGTAGAAATCCATAATGAAACTGAATTGGCCATGGTTAGTGAGTTGAATTTACCGCTTTTAGGAATCAATAATCGCAAAATCGTAGAGCTGGAAACTGATGATGGTAATGTAACTACTACTGAAAGGCTGGTTGGACTGGTACAGCCAGGGACTTTAATAATCAGTGAAAGTTCCCTGGCTGGCCCGGAGGATGTTAAACGGGCGATTGCTGCCGGTACTCATGCAGTTTTAATCGGAACTGCCCTTCTGCAAGCTGCTGATATGGCAGACATGTTCCGTAATCTCAGTGAACCCATCCGGTAAAACTAGTCTGCCAAATAATTGGGGGATGAGGAAAAAGGGAAATAGAACTTATGATTCTACTGAAAAAACCAGTTTTGGGTTAATAAATATTCGGGAGCCGTTGACGAAGCATGGCAGAAACACTCTGTGAAGGCGAAGCGCCGGAAGGGGGCGAGCCCCATGGACGGGGCGAGAGTGACGCCCCGCACGGATGCGGAATCGGAACGTCCCCCTGGAGGCGCAAGACAAGCAGTAGGTGTTTCCCATGCAAAGTCCTGGCGACAGAATAGTTATTCACACAAACATATGCATTATGCCTGTTTGCAGTGAAACCAACTTATCAATTAGAAATGATACCTGCAACCCAGTTATTTTGAGTCATGTACCATTAAGTGATCCAGTTTTACTGGATAAGGGATGGGTTTTATATCGTAAGTTTCTGTATCAGCGGCAAGGTTTTTTAGAGCCACGGATAACATTAATTTCAGACGGTTTAACTGATTTACTTCGCTGGCACCCGGGTCATAATCGATAGCAGTTATATTGGCCTGCGGGTAATTCCTTTTTAATTCCTTGATCATTCCTTTACCGGTTACATGATTGGGGAGGCAGCCGAAAGGCTGTACACAAACTATATTCGGAACTCCACTGTTAATCAGTTCTATCATTTCTGCAGTCAGGAACCAGCCTTCTCCACAATGGTGTCCCAGGGACATTATCCGGCTGGCAGCATCAGCCTTTTCGTATATAGGTGCAGGTGAAGTGAAACGATTACTATGGTTAAGACTTTCTTTAACCAGCCGGCGACTTTTTTCCAGCGTGTTGATTAAATATTTGCCGATATATAAATCGATCTTTTTTCCGGATAAATTTTCAAATCTAAAAATATAATCATAGGCACAGTAAAGGAAGAAATCCATCATATCAGGCAAGATCACTTCGGCGCCTTCTTCCTCCAACAAATTAACCAGGTTGTTGTTACCGACGGGGTGATACTTTACCAGAATTTCTCCTACTACTCCCACACGGGGTTTTTTTACCGATGATATGGCCAGCTGATCAAACTCTTCAACAATATTTTTTATGTTATTGGCAAACTCCTGTTTGTTGCCGGTCAGCAGCTGACGACGACAGCGTTCCACCCATTTTTCATAGAGCAGATTGGCTGAGCCGGGAATTTTTTCGTAGGGCCTTACCCGGTGGAGAACCCGCATTAACAAATCACCATAAACTATTGCGGTAATAGCTTTTTTAAGCAAGCTCAACGTAACTTTAAAACCGGGGTTTTTTTCCAGTCCAAAAAGACTGGCGGATAATACCGGGACATTATCAAACCCGGATTCATTTAAAGCCTTTCTT
Source organism: Syntrophomonadaceae bacterium (assembly GCA_012718855.1). Taxonomy (GTDB): domain Bacteria; phylum Bacillota; class Syntrophomonadia; order Syntrophomonadales; family Syntrophomonadaceae; genus JAAYBS01. Next base: position 2,720 of record JAAYBS010000091.1, on the reverse strand, counting down.
AATAAGCCAATATAATTGGTAGCCCGGCAACCGCCCCCCGTCTGGCTAATACCTACCGTGGTACGGCTGAGGTCATACTCTCCGGATTTTAGAGCCATTAATATTTGTCCGATAACAATTATGGCCGGATAGCAGGCGTCATTGTTAACATATTTTACCCCTTCATCAATAGCATGCCTGTCAACCGAAGACAGCACTATGAGATTATATCCTTCCGCTTTAAAAGCATCCTGCAGCAGCTCAAAATGTATCGGTGACATCTGCGGAACCAGAATGGTATGATCCCGTTTCATTTCCTTTGTAAATATGATTCTCCTCATTCTATAGCTGGCTGGGGCGGCAACCGGATAGTTTTCCCGGCGTTCGTTCATTACCGCCTGCAGAGAACGCAGTCTTATTCTGGCTGCGCCGAGATTGGAACCCTCGTCTATTTTAAGCACGGTGTAGATTTTCCCGCATCTTTGCAGTATTTCCTGGACCTGATCGGTGGTGATGGCGTCCAGGCCACAGCCAAAGGAGTTTAACTGAATAAGTTCCAGGTCAGGCCGGGTATTTACAAAGCCGGCGGCTGCATAAAGACGTGAATGATACATCCATTGATCCACTACCCGAACCGGTCTTGCCACTTTTCCCAGATGGGCTACGGCATCCTCAGTGAGTACAGCCATGCCCAGAGAGTTGATAATATCAGGTATACCGTGATTTATCTCCGGGTCCAGATGATAAGGACGACCGGCCAGAACTATTCCCTGGGTACCAGTTTCCTGTAAATACTGCAGAACTTCCTGGCCTTTTTTTCTAATATCGGCTTTAAAGCGTTTATCTTCCTGCCAGGCATGGTTGACTGCCCGAACAATTTCTTTTTTGGATATTCCCCAGGAATTAAACTCCTGATATAATCGCTCGGTTAGTTGTTTTTTATTATCATAAGGCAGGAAGGGATTAATTAGATTTACATTATTTCTACGAATAACATCCATGTTGTTTTTTATTACATCCGGATAGGAAATGACCATCGGACAGTTAAAGTGATTGTTGGCCTCTTTTTGTTCGAGTCGCTCATGAATTATCGAGGGATAGAAAATATGTTTTATTCCCTGATTGATAAGGGAGGCAATATGACCATGTACCAGTTTGGCCGGGAAACAGGCGGTGTCAGAAGGTATAGTGTCATTTCCCAATTCGTAAATTGCCCGCGATGAACGGGGGGACAACACCACGCGAAACCCCAGGCCGGTGAAAAAGGTAAACCAGAAGGGATAGTTTTCATACATATTAAGCACCAGGGGAATACCCATAACGCCCCGGGGAGCTTCATTTTCCGGCAGCGGCTCATAATCGAGCAGACGGTTATATTTGTAATCATATAGATTGGGAATATATTGCTGTTTTTTATCTTTGAGCATATTCTTTTCACAACGATTACCGGATATAAATCTGTTACCATCCGGAAATTTATTTATTGTAAGCAGGCAGCTGTTGCCACATCCAGAGCAGCGGCTTAAACGGGTGTTCATGGAGAATTGCTGCAGTTGCTGCTTTGAAACCAGTGAACTTGATTGACCAGCCTGACTGCGCTCCCGGGCAATAAAGGCTGCTCCGAAAGCTCCCATCAAAGGTGCAATATCGGGGCGGGTTACTTCTTTACCAATAATCAATTCCAGGCTTCTTAATATGGCATCATTTTCAAAGGTGCCCCCCTGAACCACAATTCTGTTGCCCAAATCTTCGGGATTTCTCATCTTTATTACTTTAAACAGAGCATTTTTAATAACCGAGTAGGATAATCCGGCGGATATATCACCGATCGTAGCCCCTTCTTTCTGCGATTGCTTTACCATGGAATTCATAAATACCGTACAGCGGGAACCCAGATCAACTGGTGATTCAGCCGTAAGTGCCAATTCAGCAAATTCCTCTACCGGAATGTCCAGGGAATGGGCAAATCCTTCTATAAATGAGCCACAACCGGAAGAACAGGCTTCATTGAGCATAACATTTTCTATAACCCCATTTTTAATTTGCAGGCATTTCATGTCCTGCCCGCCAATATCCAGTATCAGATCAACCTGTGGGTCAAAAAATCTGGCCGCAGTATAATGGGCTACAGTTTCAACTTCTCCGATATCAATGTGCAGAGCAGCTTTTATTAAGCCTTCTCCGTAACCGGTTACAGCAGTATTAGCAATTCGGGCTCCCTCGGGTAAACGGTTATAAAGGTCGTTTAATATATGTATAACTGAATTCAGAGGACTGCCGGTGTTATTTCCGTAGAAGGAATATAAAAGGCTGCCGGTATCACTGATTAAAGCTACTTTAGTGGTAGTAGAACCAGCGTCAATACCCAGATAGCAATCCCCATTATATAAGGATAGATTACTGCGGGTAATCTGGTGCCGGCTATGTCGTTCTCTGAATTCATCCAGCTCGTTTTGATTGGCAAAAAGGGGTTGCAGATGGGTAATTTCCTGTTCCCCTGATATATCCAGATTGTCCATCCGTTGAATCAGGCTGGTTAAAGGAATCACATGGGCAGAGCGAGAGGCCAGAGCAGCTCCTAAAGCTACATAAAACTGTGCGTCATCAGGGAATAAGGCATGATGCTCATCCAGTTTAAGCGTTTCAGTAAATCGTTTTCTTAATTCCGATAAAAAATAAAGGGGTCCGCCGAGAAAAGCTACATAACCCTTTATGGCTTTTCCACAGGCCAATCCACCTAT
>JAAYBS010000090.1 GCA_012718855.1 Syntrophomonadaceae bacterium | reverse complement strand
CCAAAACCCGGTGAGCTATGCCAAAATAAATTAAAATTGAAACCACCAGCAGGGCAATTAACCCAAAAGGAAAATTCGCCATTGCGCACATCCTTTCATAACTATTTAAGCTTATAATTCCCCTGCGTTGGTCAAGCTATGTATTTTTTAAAATTCTAATGGTATTAAGTTGAGATATGATAGTTGAAGGTATAAAAAATATTTAAGCGGAGATTTTATCTCCGCTTCAGTGTATAACAGTATCTTATATTCCTATTCCCAGTAAAAGACCAGCGCGATAAATTACAAAAGAAATTAACCAAGCTAAGGTTATAGTATAAAATACCGTAAAAGCTGGCCACTTCCAACCGTTGGTTTCTCGTTTCATTACTGCTATCACGGCAAGACAGGGTAAATAAATTAAAACGAAAATCATTAATACATAAGCAATTGATTTGGTTTCTAGCTGCTTTTCAGCTAAATATGCTGTCATTCTATCTACGGTCTCCTGACTTATAGCATGCCCATCATACAAGCATCTCGGTCGGCTACCACTACAGACACATGCAATACTTTCATTAGAAAATCTCTAATTATCTGATGCCGTTTCCAAATTTGCTGAGCCTTGGCTATACCCTTTTCAGTAAGATAGACGGGACCATAACGTTCCTGGGAAACAAGACCCTCCTAACGCAAATTATTTACTGCCTGAGTAACACTGGGTTTGGCGATATTAAGGCGACGAGCAATATCACTAATTTTAGCCCGACCATTTTCTTCTGATAATTGAAGGATTACCTCAAGATAATCCTCCAGTGCTGGGGTAATATTCTCATCCAATGATACTCACTTCTTTGCCTGTTCAATTCTGGCAGATCATAAAAGTATTTTTAGAACCTGCAGAATTGATATAAAGCGTTTTTCAGTCTAGCTTTTTGTGATAATTAAGAACTCCTCCGGCCAGAGCTGTCAAAGGCACCGAAATAACAAGCCCTATACTTCCAGCCATGGCTCGAACAATTTCAGTTGCTATAAGTTCGGAATTTAATATCCTGATGGCGGTAAAATCGTAGGCCGTAAACAGGATTAGAAAAGGCAACCCTCCACCAACATAAGCCAATATTAAAGTATTAGCCATAGTTCCCATGATATCATTCCCTACGCGCATGGCGGATTGGATTAATTGCCAGGAAGATAAATCCGGATTGGCTTTTTTTACCTCTTCCAGTGCAGATGCAACTGAAATAGTTACATCCATAATAGCACCTATTGCACCAATTAAAATACCTGCAAAAAGCAAACCTCGGGTATCAATTTTGATATTTTCCACAAACAATAACATTCGTTCTTCTTCCGTTGACAATCCGTATAAAGAAGCCAGGTCTCCCCCTAAATATGCTAACAATCCAGCTATAATTACACCGCCTATAGTTCCCAGGGTTGCCGCCAGGGCTTTTCGGGTGAACCCTGCTACCAACAGCATTGTAATTATCGTTACCATAGATAGAATCAGTATCGTAATGGGCAATGGAGAATAACCCTTCATAAGTGCAGGCAATAATATCTTATATAAACAAAGAATGGTCAGACTAAGTGCCAGCAATGCTTTTATTCCCTGGCGGGCACCAATCAGGACCATTAATAACGCAAATATAAATACCAATAATTTTAAATAGCCGGTTCTAACTACATCTGACACATAAGCCTGTTGTATATTGTCGGGGAAGGTAGTATTTTGGTCTTCAAAATAACATATAACAACTTTACTACCTTCCTGCACGTTTATATCCATGCCTTCCATTCCTGAGAGGCCATTCGCAACCATAATTTTATTGCCCTTGTAAGGCCCGCTGATAAACTCAACCTCCAGCATTTGCTCGGCACCGGTAAATCCTGCAGAGTTTTCAATAGATTTGATACCAAAATCCTTTATTACAACAGCTTGTTCATAATGTTCAACCAGCAATTCTTCTTCCGAAGCCAAAACCTGCAGATTATAAGTCACCAAAATGAAAGCTATGCATATAAGCGTATATATTAATTTTTTTATCCATGAAATGTTCTTCACATCAAGGTACCTTTTAGGTAGTTAATATCTTTATAATGAGCTTTCTAAACGCGCAATGCGTTCATCAAGGTCAGGATGACTGGCCAGCAATTGCCGTAAACCGTTTCTTTTTTCTCCACTGATCTTAAAAGTTGCCAGGGCTTCATGTTCATTATCAATCAGACCCGAGGTGTTTTTAAGCTCTTTAAGAGCTTTTATCATTTTTTGTTTACCGGCTAAAGATGCACCTCCGCTGTCTGCAGCAAATTCACGCCGTCTCGAATAAGCCATTACTGCAATGCTGCCCAGAATGGAAAGCAGGATTTGAAAAACCAGCACACTTATGAAATGGACTATTCCACGCAACTCTTCCTTTACAAACATCGAGGCGAAATAAGCAATAATTCGAGATAGAAATACTACGAAAGTATTGATGATACCCTGTAAAAGCGTCATGGTAACCATGTCTCCGTTGGTCACATGAGCAATTTCATGGGCCAGAACCCCTTCAATTGAATCCCGCTCCATTGTATTTAACAAGCCTTGCGAGACTGCTACCAAAGAATTATTCCGGGATGGACCGGTAGCAAAAGCATTAACCTCTGCAGAAGGGTAGATTCCTACCTCGGGCATTTTTTGTAAACCTGCCTGTCGGGCTAAATGGTAAACCATGGTTACCAATTGCTGTTCCTGTGAATTAAGCTGGCTGTCAGGGTTTAATACTTTTACATTCATCATCCTTTTTGCCATCCATTTTGACATAAGCAGGGAGATGAATGAGCCACTAAAGCCAACCACTGCAGCAAATATCAACAGGCTAAAATAGTCCAGACCACTGGAAGTCATATAGTTGTTAACCCCCAATGCCGTCGTAACAATCACTATTGTGGTTAATACCAGCAGGTTTACGAGCAAATATAAACCAATTCTCTTCATAATCTGCCTCCTGCATATTTTGCATCATTTTACCATACAAAACCGGGCGTGAGAAGGTTTTATCAAAAAGTATAGATTATTCGACACAAAGGAACGTTTTGGTTTCTTGGCAAATGCGATCATATTTAAATGGTGCTTATGATATTGTAGGACGACCATTCTCCGTGTGATACCCGGGTTATAAGGGGAATTACCGGAAAAAGCTTTTGATCGATTTCACGATTAGTCAT
>JAAYBS010000089.1 GCA_012718855.1 Syntrophomonadaceae bacterium | reverse complement strand
TATACGGCCCCGTCAGATAAGGTTTTAAAAGGTATAACCCGACAAATGGTTATTACTGCCTGTCAAAACCAGGGTTATCAGGTAGTAGAGAAGGAAATTTCTCTGGAAGAGATGTTTAATATGGACGCTGTTTTCATTTCGTCAACTTCGCCCAAGGTATTACCGGTAAAACAGGTGGATGACACCATTATTAATTCCGGAAAAAATAAGGTTATTCAGGATATTATGGTTGGGTATGATGCCATAATTGATGAGTATATTAAAAGCCATAAACCAGAGCGGTAAAAAGGTGAATAGCTACGTTAGGAAAATGGTGATTTTAGACTTTACGACAGTCTGAGGCCGGGAAAAGAATTTTTCCCGGCCTTGGTTGAATGCAATTATATATATTGATTGGCCCTTAATATTTCCAAAGCGCTGGCTTTATCTTCGCCGGCAACCAATATCACCGGTCCGGTACAGCCCATACCGCTGGAGGCAAATATTTTATTTTTCCATAGAACTTTAACGGCGTCTTCCAATTCCAGGATATCTATGCCGGGAATTTGTTCGGCGGTAATTTTGGCAGGCGGAGGGGTTATTTCTTCACTCGCCTGTATTGCTACGGCTGAAGGCGCCGGAATTTGCCAGCCGGCTTGTTTGGCTTTTAGTATCTCATGAGCAGCTATTGGTTTAATGCCTCCGCTAACCATGGATGCACAGTAATTTATGGCCCCGGCTATAACCGGTGAACCGGAAGCACGTGAAATAATACAAATTAGACGGTCAAAGTTTTCCCCAACACCGGGACCGTAGCCATAGCCCATAGTTTCATAGTCCCCGCCGCTGTTAAAGGAACTGAAAAGTTTCATCAGTATATTTCCGGTCAAAGTATCACAAACCACAACATCTACACTGCCCTGAATCAAATCATTTCCCCGTAAAATCTGTCCGCCGTCTGCCCGTCGGGACTCTCCCCAGCAAAAATCATAACCTCGTGACTTCATGGCATTCAGGTATCTTTCCACCTGACGACTTCCGTCTACATTTAAAATTCCCACGGTAGGATTGGAGATTCCGTCTGCACGGGCGGCAGCTATACCAAATACCGCATTTTTTACCATGGCCTGTATTCGGTCAGTATCACTGGTTCCAGTAGTACTTGCTATATACATATTTTTGCCCCGGGCCGGGGTTACAACTTTGCCAATGGTAGCAACTCCGATGGGGAAAGGATAATGCATGGTAACTACCCCGTCCAATTCCTTTTCATCAAGGAGCCTTTCCAGTACAGCATGTACTTCGTCTTCATCAGCAGCTTCATATACCGGTAAATTGCATTTTGGTGCCGGACCAATAATACTTACTTCCAACCCGGGCACCTGTTGCATAGCTATTTCAGCACCCCGGAGCAAATCCAGCGGATCAACCTCACTGCCAACAGTAGTAAGGCCAATTCTTATTTTCCTGGCGGTTTTACCGGTTCTTAATATTTCAGCCGTTTCGTTTAGAACCTCGCGGAGAATTTTTTTATTGATTTCATTATTCATCTGAAGGTCGCCCCCCGCCCATTGATCTGGCTAGTTCCTGTAGGGCATCAGCCAGCATATTCCTGATTTCCTGTTTAAACTCTTCCTCATTATTCCCTTTAAGTGAATCCTGTAGAACTCCGCTATTGGACTCAATAATAAAACTGATACCATCAAACAGGTCAGTCATTCTTCCCAAAAACAGGCTGCCTTTACCGATTATCATCGCCCGCTGCATTTTTTCGGCCAGAATATTATCACGGATATAACCAAGCAGGGGTACGCCTGAGGGTATATGGCCCTGGGTAGGAGCAAAGCCGGTTACCCCATGTTGGGTAACAAATTGGGGAAGTTCTTCCCGGCTAATTTCTCCGCGTTTCACTGCCATGGCCCCTATCATTTTATAATTGGCCAGCGGAACATCACCGGCTCCTGCAGGGGTAGTTATTTCAGCATTCTGCAATTCGGGAGCATAAACATCTACATCAGTTAGTTTAAGCTGGTTTTTTTCCAGGGGGTCAACCACTATGGCCTGAATTACTGCCTGGGGCGACGAACCGGAAGAGATTTTGTGCTTGCCGACTATATCAGTTCTTATTACCGGATTTTTTCCGTCATTTTCACTTATCAGAACTGCATAACCGCCAACCATGTCTTCCAATACGGGCATGTCCTTGTTTACATGATCCCGGCTGTTCATTCCCAGCTTGGCGGAACTTCCCCCGGCCATTACTACCACATTTTTAAAAATACCCGATTGTACCAGAGCTGCTGCCGTGAGGATTCCATGCGCAGGGCCGGCACAAAATGCCCGCATGTCCACCCCGGTGGCATTACTGCAATCCGCAATTTCTCCAATGGCTTTGGCCAGGTTTCCGCCGCCGCGTTGATTCATATCGCCAATAGCTTCTTCCGAGGTTTCAATAATGTAGTCAATCTGAGCTGCATCAAGGTTATTTTTGTTCAGTAAATTTTTTAAGGCTAATATTCCCGAAGCTTTTGCTACCAGATTTTCGAAAACTACGTGAGCGCTTAAGTTGGGATCACTCTCATGAGCTTCCCGAACACAACCTACCAACTGATTATTTTCATATAATCCATCAGCTTTACCGGAATAGACCAGTTTTTCTATATAATCACGTTCACTGCTTTTGTCTAACAAGTCCAGTTGTTTGTCATTAAATATATTTTTGGATACCAGAATAGTTTTTACCCGAGCGGCAAACTCCTCTTCCAATTCCACCAGCTGAAAACTATCCGCAATTTTCATTACTGCATAAAATTCATTTTCCGGAATGATATCACCATATTTGCCCTGCGGACCTTTATTAACCGGGTTTTGATGCCAGGGCCGCGGTAATTCCTGAAGGTCCTCCGGAGTCAGATTACCTATAAATACCTGATTAGGTGCATAATTTACGGCTTCTTCAAAGCTTCTAATCGATTGGGCTGTTTTTTGCAAATAATCAGAATCAGGATTATTTTTTCTTTCCATAGTAATAGTAGTTCCATGTTCCATCATAATGTTGGGGGCATGTACCAAAACAAATCCGGCGGCTTTTATTACAGGAAAATTCAACTTATTTCCCTCCTCTGGATAAAATTTATTTACACTAACAAAAGTGCTGTTTGGATGCATTTATATGAAGGAGCCTTAAAGGCTGAAATATTATGCATCCAAACAGACAGCTGCAAAGTTCAAATTAAGGTTTTCTAGAATACAGTCTGTTCGCCGACGTCAGTAGACAATGCCTTTAAGGCTTTTTCCACAATGCTGCGTCGCAGAGCAAATTCTTCATCCTGGTTTAATTGAGGATTACCCAACGGGTAAGGGATAGCAACTGCCGGGTCTATCCTATTGGCACCAACGGTCAGGGAAATTGGAACTACCGTACAAACATGAACAACCGGTACGTCAACAACTTCCTCCAGCTCTTTTACCATCGTTGCACCGCAACGAGTACAGGTACCTCAGGTGGAAGTTAAAATTATACCGTCAACCTGGGCCTGTTTTAATTCTTCTCCGATGGCGTGGGCATATTTTTTAGCATTGGCGACCGAAGTACCGTTACCTACAGTTGCATAATAAATGTTATGCAGTTGGCCGATTATGCCTTCCTGTTCCAGTTTGCGCATTACATCTACCGGTAATACCCGATCAGCATCCTGATTGGCATAAACCGGATCATAACCACCATGAGCTGTTTCAAAAGTTTCCGCAGTCAAATTATTAATTCCGCTAATATCATAACGGCCAAATTTTGAGGCACTGGAAGATTCTATACGATCCGGGTTTCCTTTCGGCACTATACCTCCGGAAGTTACCAGGGCAATTTTAGCCTGGCTTAAATTCTTTATGGCAGGTCTGGGGGTTACCCGATCAAATATCGGCATGGGGTATTCAGTATCAAACGATTCACCCTTTATTTTTTTGAGCAGCATTTCCACTGCCCGGGCTGAGCCTCTTTGTTCATGGAATACATTTTTCCGTATTCCCCGGGCCAGATAACCCTCTTCTGCCGGAGAACCAACAACTTCTCCTTTAGCCAGTCGGATTGCCAACCGTCCCATAGCCGGTATGGCAGTACGCATTTGTGCTGCTGAGTTGCCGGTTTTTACTATATAGATCTCCTTTTTATACATGTCGGCACCAGGGTTTTCTTCATACATACCGGTTAATACGGGTATATTGAGCCTTTCCTGCACGGCGGCACACACTGCCCCGCATGCAAAGCCATATCGGCCGGCATTAAACGCTGGTCCGGCTATTAACAGGTCAGGTTTAAAACTGGCAATCAGCGCAACAACCTCTTCAGTGGCAGTATCAATATTTTCATTAAAATAAGTGTCTCCGCATATTACCGTACCGATAATGGACATATCATCGTCCAGAGCTTTTTCCAGTGCTGTCCCCGGTCCTACCGGACCGTCTTTGCTAAATGGGGTTATATCGGCTTTTTCTTCTCCGCCGATTTGCCCGAAAAACTGGTTTAAATAATGTACTACTCTTATACTGGCCACTCTTTTCTTCCCCCTTTTCTCTAACTAAACTGCTGTCTGATACTTTCCATTTCATCTTTAATAGCATCAACATCAAGAACCATTTCCATCATGCTAATCTGAGCATCATATACTTCGGGATCAATCAAATCTTTTATTTCGAAAATATGATAAACAGGCAGTTTCAGGGCGATATTGGTCAGAGGCCCAGCATAAGTGGGATCTCCATTGATTACAGTTTCTGCCGTTAGTCCTGCTGATTCTGCTTCGGCTCCGCCCAGGATAACTACTACTTTATCGGTACCAAACTTCTCGGCAACTTCTTTAATTCTGGTTTGATTGGCCATGTCCATGGCCCCGGCAGCAGTTCAAACAAAGCATTCCGTACTGCTGAACAGTATTTCACCGCCTACGGTATTAAGACACTCTGCTATAGCCGGGCCGGGTATACCATCACGATCTCCTAAAATACAAATTTTCTTATCAGCAAAGAAACTTTTATCCATTTACTTTACCTTCCTTTCCGTTATATAAAAATTTTGAAATCGAAAATTGTTTAGAGAAAGGGTTAAAGATAACCCTAGAATTCCAAAGCGCCCATGCGGTTAAATCCCAGTTCATTGGTTGCACCGGTAATGGCCTGAATTTCAATAGTTAACGAACCATCCTGTTTCAGGGCCCCATCAAAACCTCCGGCAATAATTTCGCTGGGCTCTATATAACCAATAACCTTGGACATGGGTGGTAAATCAATTAAAGCATTGGCATTTCCGCCGCTTACCACCGCATTGGCCAGCGGGTTGGCATCAGCCAGGCTCTGGGAGGCGCCGTCACGACCAGCATATTCATCAGTTATCAGGACCGTTTTGACCCCTAAGGCTTCAATTTTTCTGCAGTTCATAATTAAATCGGCATCCGGATTGCCAAAGCCCTCTTCACTGATAATTACCCCATCTACCCCCATACTCTCTACCAGTTTGGCAGTGAAATTAGAGCTGCGTTCCTTATCCAGCAGGGTTACGTTTTCGTTGGTTACTACCACACCAATAAAGTTAAGGTCTTTACCATGGCGGGCAAAAAGATCGTCGATTACCGGGTTGTTCAGGTGGTGATAAG
>JAAYBS010000088.1 GCA_012718855.1 Syntrophomonadaceae bacterium | reverse complement strand
TTTGCGCCATGTAACATAATAAAGAGGCTGCTTCATCAATACCCAGATTATCTGTATTAAGGGTGATATGGTAAAGTGACGAATCAGCCCAATCTTTTCCATAAAGCGTATAAATATATCGTTTATGTTTACGATCGGTTAATTCCAAAAATCGTTCGGCATCCTTTTTATCCAGACAATGGGTTTTAATAATACGATTGATTCTAATTTCTGTAGAAGCCATTATTTTAACATGCAGGGCATCAGGATACCCGGCAAAAATAATCTGGGCACCTAGCCCAAAAATAATTACCGATTGCTTCTCAACTAATTCCTGCAGCTTATTTTCCAAAAACTCGGCAAAAGTAATACCCTGTGATGAAGTAGACAGAAAAAAGCCCGGGCTTTCCGTCAGCATGTGCAATTCATGTTTATTGGCTATTTCCGGCAGCCACTCGTTCATCACCCAATCACGGGTAATAATTGGCATATCCAGTTTCTGAGCGAGTAATTCCGTTATTTCTTTACCCTGGCTGCCAGTCTGCCTGGAAATAGTTATTAACAATAATAGTCACCTCTCGTTGATAAAGAAATTGATTTTAGTAAAAAGGTTGTATTTATTATAGCATGAAATTATTTTGGGACTTTTATAAGCCTATTTTTCAATATTTCGTAATCCCGGGGCTTTTCATACCAGTTTTATATGTTGGATTTTTGCATATTGATTCTTCTTGTAACCGAAAACAGGTAGTTAGAGTTTCCTGCCAGGAAAAGAAACTATCAATATTAAGATATTAATAGAAATTTCTATTATTTAAAAGATAATAGCATAAATTTTTATCTCAGCACTTTTATTGATTATTTTCAGAATATTTCGGTAATATTTACTGGTTGCTGCCCGATTAATTTTTCAGTATTATTAAATCAAGCTCCAGGGAATTCCTAAGACGGAAAACCTGACAGAGCCGGAAGACAGAAACAGAACATGACAACTGAAAATAAGAGCCGGTGATTGACAAAGTCACTATATCCAGGAAGAATCAGTGAAAAAGGTTTGTAACAGTTTTACAAAGTGAAAGTTCTTATAAAGGTAAGTCTGGAAGGGTTTATTATAAAATAAGAACAGAAGCAAAGTAAAATTGATACCGACAAAGAGTAACCGAAACTGAAAGGACGAAGGTCTTATAAGAAGGTTGAAATGGGAAACGTAAAATCAGAAGGTAATGACAGGAAGAAGTTGATAAAGGTTCGCTGGAGCTTACTATATATAAAAGTGACCGGAAAAATCCGGTCACTTTTTTGGATTCCCCATCATGCTTTATAAATGGTAGGCAATTCTGGTTTTTTCCACAGTTATATAAAGGTTAAGGTTCTTAAGTTTGGAAGCCGCTTCCCGATCGAGAACTACAGTTGCTTTGCCGCTATACAGTTGAATGGCCGAAGAAGTGATCTGTGATGTTACTGGACCCTCCAGACATTTTGCTACTACATCTGCCTTTTTAGCTCCGTTTACAATCATAAGGATGCTTCTGGCTTCCAGAATAGTCCCTATCCCCATGGTTATAGCAAAATGTGGCATTTGTTCCCTGCTAATACCGGCTTTTTTATAGAAAGCTTCATAGTTATCTTCCAGAGTCTGTTCAGCCAAGGCCTCTATTCTGGTCCTTGATGCCAGGGAAGCACCAGGTTCATTGAATGCCCAATGACCATCACCGCCCATACCTAGAAGCTGTAAATCAATTCCACCGGCTTTTTTAATCTCATCCTCATACCACTGACAGAATTTATCCGGTTCCTGGGTAAGACCATCAGGAATACGAATATTTTCCGGCTTTATATTGATATGCTTAAATAGTTCCTCATACATAAATCGAGCATAACTCTGATCAGCGCTGTAGGATTTTTCCATATCCATTCCTATGCCGTAATACTCATCCAGATTAAAAGTTTTAACTTCAGAAAAATCAAGACCCTGCTTATGCATACTGATCAATCTCTGGTAAGTGCCAATTGGAGTACTTCCAGTTGCCAATCCCAGTACACAATTTGGTTTAGACCTCACCTGAGCAGCGATAATTTCGGCTGCATGCTGGCTCATATCGTCATAATTATCTCTGATAATAATATTCATTTTTTATCCCCTTTTCATTGGCTTCGGTTCTGCAAAACCCCATCCTATCCCGGTGAAGATATTAACCTCTCCCACTGGATAATGGGGAACGGGATTCTTTTTTAATAACCAAAGGCCATAAAACCTCAGGTTATCTTTTTCCCTGCTATGTCACCTTTTGTCCCAAGCATTACTGCCGGATTTGTAAGCACATTAACGGTACAGGAACACCGGAGGGCATCCGCCGAATTTTCGATAAAACCCTCTCCTCGTCACCCGACATTGCAGTTTTTTAAGGCCGGGTCTGGCGCTTTTTGCCCAGCAGGGCAATTAGGGAGAAAGCAAAAATAACGTCCCCTTGCTTTCTTGCTTTACGGTTGATTTTGTGCCTGCTCGATAGCTGCTCTAATTCCCTCAATCACCTCCTCCAAAACATGCTGTTCCGGACCCTGAGCCATCAGACGCACCAATGGTTCGGTTCCTGAAGGGCGAACTACCAATTTGCCAAATTCGCCCAGACGCTGCTCGGCTTTTTGCAAAGCAGTCTGTACCAGATTATGAGCCAGAATGGATTCTTTGTCCTCAATGCGAACATTGACCAGCAATTGAGGATGCTTTTCCATTTCTTTAGCCAGCTGTGATAATGGCAGGCCATTTCTCTTCATTACTTCTACCAGTTTTAATGAAGTTAATAATCCATCTCCGGTAGTAGCATGGTGGCGAAAGATGATGTGACCCGATTGTTCTCCGCCAATCAGGGAATCAATTTCCAGCATTTTTTCCAAAACATAACGGTCGCCGACCTTGCAACTGGTTACTTTCACATTTTCCCGCCTCAGGGCAATATCCAGACCAATATTACTCATAACGGTTGCCACTATTCCGGCATCATTGAATTCCCCTCGGCGCTGCATATCCAGAGCACAGATAAGCAATATATAATCGCCATCCAGTTCAATACCGCGTTCATCTACGGCTATGCAGCGATCTGCATCCCCATCATAGGCAAATCCGACATCAGCATGATGCTCGACTACAGCCCGCTTAATAACTTCAGTATAGGTTGAACCACAGCGATCATTTATATTTACACCATTAGGCTGATCATTTATAGCGATTACTTTTGCTCCCAGGCTTTCCCACATGCGGGGTGCTGCTTCATAGGCGGCACCATTGGCACAATCTACGACTATCTTAATATCATTCAGATCTTCCGGTAGTAAGTAACAACTGGTCAGCCAGGATAAATAATTATTCAGCGCTTCTTCCACGACATACGTCTGCCCTACATCTTTCCCGGAGGGACGTGGTAAGTTCTGCATATCACCCATTACCAGTTCTTCAATTTCAGCTTCAATCTCATCAGGTAATTTATAGCCGCTGGGCCCGAAGAATTTAATCCCGTTGTCTTCTACGGGGTTATGGGAAGCTGAAATTACAATCCCGCAGGAAGCATTATATTTGCGGGTCAAAAGAGCAATAGCCGGAGTGGGTATTACTCCTGCATTTAATACGTCGGCTCCGGTAGAACAAATTCCCGCTGCCAGAGCTGCTTCCAGCATGTCCCCTGAAATTCGTGTATCCCGGCCGACCAGAATTCGTGGCCGGCTGCCGCTACCATGCCTGGCTAAAACATAGCTTCCCGCCCGGCCTAGATTAAAGGCCAGTTCCGGGGTTAGTTCCACATTGGCAATTCCTCTTACTCCATCAGTTCCAAATAAAACTCCCACTGGTTTCCCTCCCTGTTAATAATGGTGATAATTAAATGCCAATCAGTTTTCTGGCATCAGTCACATCGGAATCAACAATAATCAGTTTATTATCCGGAGGCCGATAAGTGCAAATTATTTTTTCAGCAATTTTTAAGCCATCCACAGCGGAACTTACTATTCCACCTGCATAACCAGCTCCCTCCCCACAGGGATATAAATTTGGTACATTTACCGATACCATTTCATGGTTACGCTCAATTCTTACCGGTGCTGAGGTCCGGCTTTCAATGGCAGTTAATACCGCTTGAGGGTGAATAAACCCGGGCATTTTACCATTCCAGTATTTAACGCCTCGTTCCAGTACTCCAGCAGTGTCGTACGGTAAAATATCCCATAAATTTGCTGATGTAACCCCCGGTTTATAGCTGGCCAAAGTACCGGTTAAATCATCACTGACACGTTTATTTAAAAAATCTTCTACCCGTTGAGCCGGAGCATGGTAATTGCTCCCCCCTATTTCAAAAGCTTTGCTTTCCAGGACTTGCTGCAGCTTTACCCCTCCCAAAGTGGAATAATCCCAATCAGCCGGAGTAACTGTAACTACCAGGGCACTATTGGCAACTCCGCTGTCGCGAGCCAGATAGCTCATGCCATTGGTTACCACCTGGCCGGGTTCAGAGGAAGCGGCAATAACATACCCGCCCGGACACATGCAAAAGGTATAGAGAGCTCTTCCGGTCAGTGAATCCTGCCAGGTAAGGTGATAATCTGCTGAACCTAACTGTGGATGACCGGCGTATTGTCCATATTGAAGCTGGTCAATAAATCTCTGTGGATGTTCAACACGAACTCCAACAGCAAATGCTTTAGGCAGCATTTTAACCCCTTTATCATTTAAAAGTTTATAAACAGGACGGGCACTATGCCCAACTGCCAGAATCAACAGTGAACAGGGCAGTTCAAGATGGTTATTTATTATTATGCACTTTATGCCCGTTTGGTTAACACTCAGATCAGTCAGGCGGGCATCAAAATAGACTTCACCGCCAAGCTCAATTATCTCCTGGCGTATGCCTTTAACCACCTTACGAATTATATCCGTACCCACATGCGGCTTTTTTAAATACAGGATTTCCTCATCTGCACCAAAGTTTACCATGGTCTGCAAAACATAATTAACCCGTTCATCTCCGCTGCGCGTAGTTAATTTGCCATCGGAAAAAGTACCGGCACCACCTTCCCCAAACTGGGCATTGGAATTCGGATTAAACTCTCCACCCTGCCAGAAATTTTCCACAGCTGGTACGCGTCGGTCTATATCCTGACCCTGTTCAATTACCACCGGTTTATATCCACTGCGTGCCAAACGCAGCGCTGCAAACAGTCCGGCCGGCCCTAATCCGCATATTACCGGTGACCAGGGTAAACTCATATTCCCCGATTTCAAGACGACCGGGTCTGCCGGGATCTGAATGGATATGTCAGGGGAGTCGAGTAATTCCGGTTTAATGTTTATATGATCAGGTAACTCAAGTTCTACTGTATAAGTAAAATGAACTTCATTACGCCTGGCATCAACTGATTTTCGGATAAGCTTTAATTCACCAACCATCTCCAGCGGTTGTTCTATTCGTATAGCCGCTGCCTTAAGTATATCTGAAGACTCGTGATTTAGAGGCAGCCTGAGCCCTCTTACTCTTAATATCATTATTCTTCACCCGCGGTTAACTTCCTGATTTCGATCATTACCAGCACTTTTTCCGGATAAACTTTTGCTCCCTCCGGCACCGTTATCTTTACCTCCTGCGTATATGATTCAGTATGTCCACTAACATTTATCTTACTGGTCTCCAAATTATCCATTTGCTTTACCAGATTTTCATCCCCCAAAACAGTAGCCAATTCCGGTTCAACCGTCACCTGCCCAAGTTCATATTCCGTTCCCAATTCCCCAACCAATAATACCTTAACCGGTAGTTCCCGGCTGGTTTTATTATGCTGCACTACTGCATAAACTTGGACTGTATTCGGCAGCAATTCTACTCCTGACACCTGGTTGCCCTTACTATCCCGGGCTTCCAACCCGGCAGTAAAATTTTTCACCTCGGTGACATCGGCTAAATTTACCGGGCACACTACTTGCGTAACTCTGGAAATCTGATTTTGATCTCCCTTGATGAGACATTTTTCCGGTGACAATACTACTCCCAATAATTGATAACCAGCCGGAGGTTTATTTATTAGCTGATGGTTTATCGGTAAAAGATTTTCACCCAATTTCTTTAAGGAAACCATTATTTTATCCGGATTAACTGTAGTTATCAGAGCACCGCTGACCGGTTCAACTTTTACCGGCAGATTATAATTACCTTCTCCCCGATTGGATAAATCAACCGAAGCAGTAATCTGCTGGCTTTCCCTGAATAAGCCCCAAACCCTTACAGTGACTGTTCGTGGGCCTTCTATAGAAAGGTTATTGGCCAGATTTTTATAATTAAGTTCCACTTCCAGTTGATTTTGTTTTAAGGATAATTCTCCCTGACCAATGACAAAAAACCAAAGTAATATTGATAATAGAACTGATAACAACTTTAGCCCGGTGTTACTAATACCGGTTTTTTTCTCCCGCATCACCTGACCCCCTTTAATAAACCGACAGGTTGATCGTTTCCAAATAATCCCGAAAGCATCTGATTTAAACTTTCTTCATCCAGATAACGGTTAAGGTGTCCGGCTACGGCCAAAGATATGTTACCGGTTTCTTCAGATACAATCAAAGCTACTGCATCGGATACTTCCGATATGCCCAATCCGGCCCGGTGACGAGTCCCCAGTTCTTTATCCACCATAGGATTTCCACTTAAGGGCAGGAAACAACCGGCTCGATCAATGCGCCCCTGCCGAATAATTACGGCTCCGTCATGCAAAGGAGTATTGGGGATAAATATATTGATTAATAAGGCTGAGGTAACTAATGCATCCAATTTTATTCCGCTATCCAGATATTCCTCAATATCACTGCTGCGGGTCAGAACTATTAGAGCTCCTACCCGATTGCGAGACAAAATGGCAGCAGCATTGGAAATTTCCCGGTATAAATCATATTTTTCTTCTATTCCGGGATAAGAGCGCCCGGAGAAAATACTGCGACTGCCTAACTGTTCCAGGAATCGGCGTAATTCCGGCTGAAATACTATCGGCAAAGCAATAGCAATTGCCAGCCATAATTTAGCTATCAACCAGTTGACCATCTCTAATTTAAACAAAAGGGCCAACGAAGAAAACACCAGCAAAAATACAACTCCTTTTAAAAGTTGTTCGGCTCGTGTACCCCGAATTACGACCAGCAGTCGATAAAATAAATAGGCCACAATGGAAATGTCAATTAAGCTGCGGATAATATCCCAAGGGTTAGCGAATACCCCGGAAAGAAAGTTGAGAACCAAATTGGTTTCCTCCCTGTGAGTAATAAATTGGTTATTTATAATGAAATACTGCCAATATACCTTCCCTGACCTTAATTGTAGCCTGGTCAGCAATCAGGTGATTGGATACTGCATAAGGTTTAATAATTTCAAGTTGCACATCTTCCAAAGGATAGGCAACTCCTGTCTCATAAACACCCTGACATACATCAGTTAAAGCCATTACCGATATTATTTCCCCGATATTACCGGTTATTTCAAGTTCCCCGCTAAACACATATACAATACATTCCGGGCTATAATGGGTTATCTTTTTCCCCTTTTGCACCATATCCATCGAAGAGAACAAATTTGACAAGGTGTGATCCAGTCGTTTTCCCAGTGTACCTAACATGATTATCTCCCCGGCTCCCTGCTGTTCAGCATAAGTTATAGCCAGTTGCGTATCAGTAAAGTCTTTATTACGAGGATACTTTATAATTTTGACTTCCTGACGTACAAAATATTGTAATACCTCAGGAGAAATTGAGTCCATATCACCTATTATTACATGAGGAATTAATTCCATTTCATATATAACATCGGCAGCGCCATCAGCACATATAATCAAATCGCTTTGCAGTATAGTCTGTTTATACATTTGCAATGGCCCATACTCTCCATTGGACAATATTGTACACTTCATAATCAAATATCTCCCAGAAAACAGAATTTAAAACCATATATATTATAGCAGAAGCTTCAGAAGAATATTGACCCTTGAATGCTCTGACAAAGTATACATCTTGCAGTGATTAATTCTTACATATTATTTTTTTTAAAAGCTAAATTGACAAAGAAAAAGTCGTTCTTTATAATGCTATTAATTGACTTGCAGCAAAGGAGGGAATATAGTTGGCCTACTTTATTAACGATGAATGCATTTCCTGTGGAGTATGTGCAGATGAGTGCCCCGTTGAAGCAATCAGCGAAGGCGATGATAAATATATTATCGACCCCGATTTATGTACCGATTGTGGATCCTGTGCAGATGTTTGCCCGGTGGAAGCACCCCAGCCGGTTGACTAAATTGCAATTATTCAATACAAACTTTTTGTATTCTATGACTGAAAAAAGGAAAAACCCGTTTTAGCGGGTTTTTTGTTTTTAAATCGAAACATTATGTAAGAGTTGCCTCCCAGGCAACCCGGTTACGACCGTTCTTTTTGGCCTGATATAGTGACCGGTCAGCGCTTTTAATCAAATCATCATAGCTGGCCTGGCTATTTGGTGTAATTGACGCTACCCCAAAACTTGAGGTAATCTGGATAAATGAATTTTGATCTTTCAATTTAATTTGGTGTGCCTCGATTATTTTCCTTATTCGTTCCGCAATATGCCTGGATTCTTCAATACCAGTTCCAGGCAGACCGATAACAAATTCTTCACCGCCATAACGCCCGACAAAATCATAATGCCGACAGGCCAACTGCAGGCAGTTGGCAAACTCCTGTAAAACCACGTCCCCAGTCTGATGACCATAAGAGTCATTAACCAGTTTAAAACAATCAATATCCGCCATGATCATACTCAGATTTTTTCCATCACGTATACTGCGGTTTCTCTCTCCTTCCAGGCGTTCCATAAAAGCCCGACGGTTTAGCAGACCAGTCAGATAATCTGCGGGCCATGCTCAGAATTCGTTCTTCCAAAGCCACAATCCGTTCGCCAATTCGTAGTCGATACTTCAACTCCTCAGGATCAAATGGTTTAGTAATATAATCATCCACCCCGGATTCCAGCCCTATTACTAAATCTTTACGACTATCACGGGAGGTAAGCAGGATAACATATGTATAGCGTGAACCTTCTCGACGCCGCAGCATACGGCAAATATCAACCCCATCATAACCCGGCATCATCCAGTCCAGAATAATAAGATTGGGATGATTAGGCTGACTCAGGACCTCCCAGGCCTCTTCTCCATTCTTTGTAACCAATACATCATAGCCCCAACTCAGTAAGGAATCCTCCAATACTTTGCGGGAAAGTGCATCATCGTCAGCTATCATTACCTGCACAGATCAACGCCCCTTCTTGCCTGTTATGGTCCCAAATATAATGGCAGTACTGAATACCCAATAATAATCGCTATTCTATCCTGTATTATATCAGTATATTACAAAACATCCCATAAATAATTATAATATTCACATATTTCCCAACCTATGGTCACAAAGGTTTACATAAAAATGACCCGGGACCTTCTTACATAAATATTATAGCCCGTTACTTTAACTCAGGAAAATTTAACTGTCTTAACGCTTCGAAAACGACAATTGCAACTGCATTACTTAAATTAAGAGATCGCCCTATATCCAACATTGGAATCCGTACCAGATAATCAGCATAAACATCAAGCAGTTCTGCTGATAATCCCCGACTCTCAGGACCAAATACCAACATATCATCAGGTTGAAATTTCACCTGGTAATAATACTGTGAAGTATGGGTAGTGGCAAAGAATTTTCGTTGTTGCGGATATGCGTTTAATAATTGTGCGAAGTCATCCCATATTTTTACCTCAACTTTATCCCAATAATCCAACCCCGCTCGTTTTAAATAACGGTCCTCAACCGAAAATCCCAGAGGTTTAACCAGATGTAAACTGCTCCTGGTCAAAGCACAGGTTCGGGCTATATTACCTGTATTTTGTGGGATTTCCGGTTCAATTAAAACGATATGCATGAAATTATTAGCCCCCTGATTTTTTCTCCCTGATTATTCTTTGCAATTCGTTCATAACCAATGCCTGTTGGGGAATACTAGGAAAAAAGCAAAGGAGATGAAGCATTTGCACTTTTATAAATCCCGTTTTTCAACCTGGTTTTTGCTCTTCCTGATTATATGCGTTGTTGCTGGTTGTACACCTCCGGCTAAAAAGGCTCAACCGGAAGCTGTCAGTCTGTCTCCCGAAGTAGTTAAATACAAACAGGAACCTACTATATCACTATATCGTACTTCGACCGGCAAAACTGAATATATTAAACTGGAAAAATATCTGGAAGGAGTAGTCGCAGCTGAAATTGGTCCCAAGTTTCCGGAACAGGCATTGGAGGCTCAGGCTATAATTGCCCGTACCATGACTCTGGCATTACTGGAATATGAAAATGGTACGCGCGGCAAACATAATACTGATGCCAGTGATAATCATACCGAATTTCAGGCGTATGACGAAAAATTAATTACCCCGAAAATTTCAAAAGCAGTACAGGCTACTCGCGGAGAGGTGCTAATTCATAACGGTAAATTCGTTTATGCCCTGTTTCATTCAGTTTCAAGCGGTAAAACCGCCAGTATTGAAGAAGGATTTCCTAAACTGGCAAAAAAGGCTCCCTACCTGAAACCAGTCAAAGCCAGAGGAATTAAAGCTGCTCCCCAAAAATATAGTCAATGGACTGTCAAAGTTCCACGCAAAGAGATAATAAGTATCATGGGAAACAAAGCAGAAATAAATAAAATTTGCGTTCAGAAAAGAGGTCCTTCCGGACGTGCTATGGTCATATCAGCTGGCAGTGCCTCAATTCCTGCTGTAGATTTGCGCCAGCAGGTTGGTTTTGACCGTCTTTTTTCAACCCAAATAAAAGATATCACAATTAAGGGAGACTATGTTGTTTTTAAAGGCAGTGGCTGGGGGCACGGAGTTGGTATGGAACAATGGGGAGCATTGGCAATGGCTCGTCAGGGCAAAGACTCCCAACAAATAATCTCCTACTATTATCCTCTTGCCAGTTTAAAAAAGCTGTATCAGTAATACTTTGATGTTTTCACTTAAAAAAGTTTGATACACTGATTAAGGTTATTCTAAACTGGTTTTTTGCAGTAGTATCTTTGGTTAGTTCTCATTTAAGGTTGGCTGTTCATTTACCGTGGCAGTATAAATACCGGCCAGAATCAAAATACCGCCAATAATCTGATAGGGCAGGAGAATTTCCTTAAAAATAATTAACCCCAATATACTGGCCCCTACTGATTCACCCAGAATGGAAACGGATACAATAGGGGCTTTTACATATTTTAAGGCCCAGTTCAAAACTCCGTGTCCACCCAAGCCGGGAATTAAAGCCATCAGAACAAATAGTAACCAATCCAGCTGGGTATAACCAGTTAGTTTTATACCGCTTAATATAATAAAGGGCAACAAAACCAGTGCTGCAACTGTTGAAACCAAAACTGTATAAGGCATAGCCTCTATATTGGGTCTTATTTTACGACCGATAATATAATAAATGGCTACAAAAAGTCCGCTGGCTAAAGCCAGCATATCTCCATATAATTTCCCCTGCTGCAAGTCTCCTGATGCAATAAGAAAGCATCCGCAAAGAGCAATTAGTATTCCCCCAAAGATAGGTAGGGTCACTTTTTCTTTTAAAAATATAATGGAAAATAATAAAACAAATATTACCTGTTGATTAGTAAACAGAACTGAACTGGAGATACTGGTATAGGAAAGCGAAGTTATCCAAAATCCAAGATGCAGGGCCAGAAATATACCGGCAATTATTATAAAACCTTTGTCCCGGCGCGATAACGGCAGGCTATTGCCTGTTACTATTTCTTTTGCCCAGAACATCCCCAATCCCGAAGTAAAAAGCAAT
This sequence comes from Syntrophomonadaceae bacterium, assembly GCA_012718855.1. Lineage (GTDB taxonomy): Bacteria > Bacillota > Syntrophomonadia > Syntrophomonadales > Syntrophomonadaceae > JAAYBS01. The sequence continues at coordinate 5,565 of JAAYBS010000088.1, read as the reverse complement.
CGATAAAATGCCATCACTATAGCCGGCGCTGTGCAAAAGCGTATCAATATAGACGAAGTCGACATACATACTATGGCTAAAAATATAGCCAGATACACCGGGGTTAGCTTCATGCCGGAGCTCCCAGATAAGATTGGATAACCCGTTCATCATTTTTGATCTGTTCCGGACTGCCATCAGCAATTTTACGTCCGTAATCAAGAACCGCTATACGTTCACAAATACTCATAACCAGGTTCATATCATGTTCTACCAGTAGAATCGTCAGTTTCATTTCTTTTTGAATATAGTAAATTAAACTCATTAATTCCTGCTTTTCAGTGGCATTCATACCGGCAGCCGGTTCGTCCAATAGCAGCAGTGTAGGCTGCAATGCAAGTGCCCGGGCTATTTCCAGGCGACGCTGTTCTCCATAAGATAGATTTTCTGCATATTCCCAGCGTTTATCCTGCAAGCCTACCATTTCCAGCAAGGTTTGAGATTTATGAAGGATTTGTTTCTCTTCACGACGTACCACAGGCAGTCCCAGTATGCTTCCAAACAAACCAGCTTGGGTAACTGCATGACTTCCCACCCGCACATTATCCAATACTGATAATTTGGCAAACAACCGGATATTTTGAAAGGTTCTGCCAATACCCATACGGGCTACCTGATGAGGCGGGTTGCCATCTATTTTCTGACCCTGAAAATATACTCCCCCCTCAGTCGGCTGGTAGATGCCGGTAATAATATTAAACAAAGTAGTTTTGCCGGCTCCATTAGGACCAATCAATCCGTAAATCTGCCCTTCGTTTACAATAAGATTAACTTCATCCAGCGCCCGCAAACCACCGAATTCCTGACTTATATGTTTAAGCTCCAGCAAAATTACGCACCTACCTCTTTGTTCATCCAGCGTTTCCGCAGGTCATAGATACGAACATCTCCCAATAATCCATTAGGTCTAAATATCATTAACAGCACCAGCAAAGCTCCATAAAACAGCAGGCGATACTCAGCTACAATACGCAATAATTCCGGGGCTATGGTGAGAATTATTGCTCCCAGAATAGTGCCGGGAATACTCCCCATACCGCCTAATATAACCATATTAAGCAGTTCAATTGACTGCATAAAGGCAAAATCCTGCGGACGGATAAAAAACATATAATGGGCATACAGCGCACCTCCAAGGCCGCCTAAAAAAGCTCCAATAGTAAAAGCCAGCACCTTAATCCGGGTAATATTTACTCCGCAGGCTTCGGCAGCAATTTCATTTTCACGAATAGCATACATGGAACGCCCCAATCGGGATTTGAGTAAACGGGCATTAAAAAATATTACTATTATCACCAGCAATAATACTATCCCAAAAGTTGTGTTCTGCGGAATACCTGATAAACCAACCGCTTTCCCGCCCGGTTCAAAATTAAGAAAAAACACTCTCACTATCTCGGCAAAGCCAATCGTTACCATAGCCAAATAGTCGCCTTCCAGACGCAAAGTGGGAATGCCAATTAAGAAACCGAAAAAAGCTGCTACCAGGGCACCACATAATAAAGCCGCCCAGAAAGGAGCAGCGAATTGCAAGGAAAGAATGGCTGACGTATAAGCTCCCAAGCTCATAAACCCTGCATGTCCCATTGATAATTGCCCGGTTACACCGGTAGTAATATTTAAACCTAAAGCCAGAATTATATTAATGCCTATTAACACCAGAATGCGCAGATAATAAGGATCGATATATTGCATTAAAAAGGCGTCCATAAATATCTCCTAAACTTTCTTGACTATCTTCTTGCCAAACAAGCCCTGAGGCCTTATCAGCAGTACAATAATTAATATTCCAAAAGCAATGGCATCTTTATAGGAAGGGGAAATATATGCTACCCCCATAATTTCCAGCACTCCTAACGTAATACCGCCAACCATGGCTCCGGGAATTGAGCCAATTCCCCCCAGTATCGCTGCAGCAAACGCCTTTAAACCAGCCATCATGCCCATATATGGCCAGACCGCATGGTAATATACTCCCACCATCACACCGCCAGCCGCTGCCAGTGCTGAACCAATGGCAAAAGTAGCCGAGATAATCCGGTTTACATTTATACCCATTAAATAAGAGGCGTCCAAATCCTGTGAGGATGCCCGCATAGCCTTCCCCAACCGGGTATGTTGAATCATTAATTGCAAGCCGATCATTAATATGGCCGCTACTGCCAGAATAGATATTTGTAAAACTGATAACTCCAGACTGCCGAGATTAAAGGTACGGTTGGATATAACTTCAGGATAACTGCGGGTATTGGTCTGTGCTAGCAGAGCCATTAAGGTTGATAAAAATATGGATACTCCAATAGCACTAATTAAAGCAGATAAACGGCTGGACTTGCCTCGTAAAGGCCGATAAGCAACTCGTTCAATGGTCATCCCTAACAACATGCAGAAAAGCATGGCTCCCAGCAAAGCCAGGAAAATATTGGCTCCCATGGCTACCAGAAAAAGACCTACAAAGGCTCCAATCATATATACTTCTCCGTGAGCAAAATTAATTAATTGAATAATTCCATACACCATAGTGTACCCCAATGCAATAAGTGCATAGGTACTGCCCAGGGTAATCCCATTGAGCAATTGTTCCAGGAACATAAGCTGCCTCCCCTGTTGTTTTCAGACTATACACAGTTTAACACAGATTTTTAATTGAGACTTTTGCATAATTTAAAATTTCTTAAACAAGTCATTAACAAGCTGAAGCTAAACTCTATATAGTCTCACAAACAGCCCGCCCCTTAAAGGACGGGCTGTATATGAACAATTATAAACTATTGATTTAGCTGCCAAAAGTCTTTATTTTATTCCAATTGTAAAAACAAGCTGTTTTTTATAGAATCACTATTCGGTTTTAACCGGAATTTTATCTACCAATGCAAAAGCTCCATCCTTTATAGTCAGCAGGAACACCGGACTCTTAATTGGTTCACGATCAGCCCGGAATGAAGTCTGACCTGATACACCAGGATAATTCTTTACTTTGGCCAGTTCATCCTTAAACACCTTGGGATCACTGCTTCCGGTAGCTTCCATGGCCTGAGCCAGAATCATAACCGCATCATAATATTGGGCTGAAAACATATCCGGCTCTTCATTATATTTTTTACGATAATTCTCCAGGAATTTGGCAGTTTCAGGGCTGGGCTGGTCAGTGGAAAATCCGCAATACAGAATAACCTTTTCTTCTACTGCATCACCGCCTAGTTTAGCCAGATCCTGTCCATACAGTCCATCTCCGCCAATCAGCGAAATGTTCAGGCCCTGTTTCTGGGCTTCTTTCATAATCAAAGCTGCTTCGGTATAATAACCGGTAAATACTAATACATCCGCATTTGCGCCTTTTAACTTGGTAATCTGGGCACTGAAATCAGTTTCCTTATCCTTTATGGTATCTTCCAGAACAATAGTAGCCCCCTGCTTCTTTAATTCCTCCTTAAATATCGGAGTCAGAGCAGTACTGTAACCATTATCAATGGAAGTAATAATGGCTGCCTTTTTCCAATGTTTATCCTTAAGCATCCAATCCACTACCACTGGAACAGCCACGGTATCCAGCATGGTATTACGGAATACATAATTGCCTATCTCCACTACCCCGGCACCGGTAGCACCAGCCGAGAATATAACTACCTGATTCTTCTGGGCAATGTCAGCTGCCACCTTGGTTAAACCGGTACAGGGGTCACCGACCATAGCCACTACCTTATCACGGGTAATATACTTTTGAGCTATTAAATTAATCTCTTTGCTGTCGCCTTTATTGTCCTCATATATACCTTCAACCTTTTTGCCCAAAATTCCACCCTGGGCATTTAATTCATCAATGGCCATTTTCATTCCTTTTTCACCCGGAATACCATAATTGGCCACATCACCGGTTTTGGCTCCCAAAAATCCCAGCTTGATAACTTCCTCACTATCCTGCTTATTACCACAACCAACTACCATAGTAACCAGCAAAACCAGACTTAACAACAACGCCCATCTAACTTTGTTTTTAAACCTCAAATCCTGTCCCTCCCTGAATTATTTGATTTCCCCATAATATAAAACTGGAATCCGTATACCTCCAATAAAAGATAACAGATTATATATTCATTCTATACTGCTAAATTCCTGCCGCCAAAATAAAAAAGCCGGTCTTCTTCTTAAAATTTGACAGGCTTTTACAATTACCGGTAACCATCCATCCCATAAAATAGATGAAATTGAGAGTTTTCAGTTTCTGAACAGGTCATGGCTATTAAGTAAGCAGACCGATCCTCCATTAGATGAATAACCGGAAAAGGGTCATTAGTAGCTACACAGACAATTTTCATTTTCACCTCTTAATCAATCTTCAGCTTTAATAAATGGTGCCAGAGGTATATCGGCATAATTATCGGCTTGCATAAAATATTGTACCTGAGGATGATGACGATATTCCTCAATTAAATTGGTGAACATTAAATCAAAGCTGGTGTAACCTCCACTCAAAGGAGAATCAATAAGATTATGCTGCTCGGCAAATATCCGGGTGGCAGTAATACCTGTCCAGGTAATATCATATATCAGCTGTTCAGTATCACCAATTAGCGAAGTACATAGATAAAAACGGCAAATTAGGGAACGTAACGGATAAATAGTACATATTCGCTCTTGTAAAAATATGCAGGGTTCCGGCAGCATTCGCAATAACCCCCGCTTGACTTTTTCAACCTGGAAATAATCACGAATAAAATCAGCGTAACTTATTCCCAGATAAGCTTTCATATGTTTAAAGGCAATTAAATCTGGAATAACATAGGCAGTATCACAGCAATTGGTAGTACATCCCTTACAAATACTTCCGTGATTATGCCCGTAATATTTATAGAGAGCGGTATCATCACATAAGGGCTGCCATGCTTCCAATAAATCTTTCAGGGTAGCATGGCGATCATGCACCCTGACTCCTGTTCTTACTATTCCATCCAGTTCTTCCTGATATACTTCAATTTTGCTCATTCCCAAATAATATCCTCTTTAATTACACGGGCCGGATTACCTCCTACCAACGTTGCCGGGGGAACATCCTTCGTAACTACTGCATTATTAGCTATAATTGCTCCCTCGCCAACAGTTACTCCTTTAAGAATAACGGCCCGGCAACCAATCCAGACATGGTCCATAATTCTGATGGGAGCAATCTGAGTTTTAGGAATTTGACCCCGATAACCAAACGGATGTGATGAAGTATCCATAAACAGTACATGCCAGCTAATGGCACAGTCTTTACCCAGACTAACTTCCTGAACCGCCAATAAATTGGTGAAATCGCCCAGATAAGTCCTGTCGCCAATAGAAATCCGGGCATTATCTCCCAAAGAAAATCTTACCTTTCGTTCAATTAAAACATCATCACCCACATGAACCTCAGCACCCTTGCCCAGATAAAAATCTCCCGGATTTCTGGCCCGAAGGTTCTTTCCATAACTGGTTAATTCCTTTTTTACCTGCCAGGTTGTGTAACGGTCCCACCATTCCTGTCGCAAACTTAAATCACCTCAC
>JAAYBS010000007.1 GCA_012718855.1 Syntrophomonadaceae bacterium | reverse complement strand
TGGCCCAGCGGGGAGTAAAAACTTTATTGCTGGAACGACATAATGTACCGGGCGGATGTGCTACCAGCTTTTGCCGGGGTCGATTTGAGTTTGAAGTTGCCCTGCACCAACTTAGTGGACTGGGTTCGGCAGAAAAACCTGGTCCGTTACGTCATACACTGGGCAAATTAGGTGTAGTTGATGAACTGGAATGGGTGGAAATGGAGAATCTGTACCGGTTGTTGGTGAGCGATGATCTGGATATTACATTGAAAGCTGATCGTGAAGCCACTATTCAAACGTTACAGGAGAAGTTTCCGGCAGAGAAGGATAATATAACCGCTTATTTTGATTTGGTTTATCAGTTCTGCGTTGAGCTGATAACTATTTATAGCAGTCGTGATATGGATGCGACCCCGGAAAAGTATCCGGTTTATTTTGAATATGCATTTATGGAAACCCAGAAGGTACTCGATAAGTTTTTTACTGATCCTCTACTCAAAATGGCAGTGTCAATTTATTGGGGTTATACTGGCCTTCCCCCGACTAAACAGCCGTTTTCCGATATGGCTATGCTGCTATTTTCCTACCTGGAATTAAAACCTTATCATCTCAAAGGTGGTTCCCAGGCACTTTCAGCTGCAATCCTGGAGAAGTTTTTGCAGTCCGGCGGCGAAGTCAGATTTAATTGCGGTGCCAGAAAAATCCTGATTGAAGATGGTCGTGTAACTGGTGTGGTAACTGAACATGGAGAAACTATTACCACTTCCTATATAGTGTCCAACGCTTCCACCGTCTCGGTTTATACGGAGATGATAGAGCCGGAACATGTGCCGGCAGAAGAATTAAAAAAGCTGAGCGGCAGTACGGTTGGTCCTTCCTCCATAACCCTTTACATCGGGTTGGATTGTGAACCCCGGGAAGTAGGCATAAATGAAACCACCAATTTCCTCTGTACTTCCACCGATATGGAAGCTGCTTTTACCGCCAGCTGGGACCTGGATAGTCGTGATGATTTTACCCTGGTATCCTGCTACAATATATCTGATCCTGATATTTCTCCGCCGGGGACCTCTCAGGTTTGTATTGTTGACCTTAAATACGGTGAGCCCTGGCTTAGTATACCTCCCCACCAGTATTTCGAACTAAAAGATAAAGTTGCCAGTCAGATTCTGGACCGCATAGAGCATCATTTTCCCGGATTCAGAGAACATATTGAAGAAATAGAAGTTGCAACTCCGATAACCCATATGCGTTTTCTGGGTACACCCGGGGGAGCAATTTATGGCTTTGATCAGTATGCCAAAGACACTAACATTTTTACACCTCCCGGGTCCCTTATTAAAGGCTTATATTTTGCCGGTGCCTGGGCAGGCATGGGTGGTTTTCAACCTACCCTGACCTCTGGAACTATGGCGGCCCGACAAATTTTAAAAGATATTAAACGGCAGGCGGGGGTGAAAATATGAGTATCAGTGATATGCAAAAAATGATTAGCGGATATGACCGTATTGCGGAGGAACTGGAGATATGTCGTAAATACGGCATAGACTATTATACACAGCGCGGCAAATGGACCCAGGCGGTGGAAAAATATCATCCCCGTCGTTTGGAACTACGGGTTTCGGAAAAGTTTGCAGAAAACGCCGATACTACTACCTTGCGCTTGGTATCTACCAATGGATATTTGCCTCCTTTCAGGGCCGGACAGTACATCAATCTGTTTGTTGAGATTGAAGGCATTTGTACCAGCCGTCCCTATAGTATTTCTTCATCGCCGGCCCAAATTGCTTATTATGACCTGACAGTACGGCGCATACCCAACGGTTTTGTATCTGATTATTTACTGGATAAGGTTAAAGTAGGAGATGTATTAACCTCAACCGGTCCGGCTGGTCATTTCTACTATAGTTCCATCCATCAAGGAAATGACCTGGTATTTCTGGCCGGAGGCAGTGGAATAACTCCGCTTATGAGCATGATTCGGGAAGTAACTGACCGTAATCTGGACAGGAATATTCATCTTATTTATGGGGTGCGTAAACCTCAGGAAGCTATTTTTCATGAAGAATTACTGATGCGATCCCAGCGGCATAGTAATTTCACCTATGACCTGGCAGTGTCAGAACCGGAGACTGGATATGAAGGTATAACTGGATTTATAGATGCGGATCTGATCAAAAAACAAATTGGAGATGTAACTGGTAAAACCTTCTTCGTCTGCGGTCCCCGTGAAATGTATTCCTTCTGTATTCCTGAACTGGAAAAGATGGGAGTTCCCGGTCGCCGTATCCGCAGGGAAGTTTTCGGTACTCCGGCAGAAGTAACCAAAGAGCCGGCCTGGCCGCAAGAGGTTAAGGCGGATGCTGAATTTACGGTTAAACTTGCCCGCGGACAGGTTATTAAGGCCCGGGCTGCGGAGCCGTTATTGATAGCCTTGGAAAGATCGGGTATCGTGGTGGATAACTGTTGCCGTTCCGGTGAGTGCAGTCTCTGCCGGGTAAAACTGCAGGCAGGTAAAGTGTTTCAGCCGGCTGCTGCTCTGGTACGTAAATCTGACCAGGAATCCGGATATGTTCACAGTTGTGCAGCTTATCCGCTGACTGATCTGGAGATATTGCTTTAAAATAATTACAGTAATCAAAAAACACCCTCCCAAAAAAATATGGGAGGGTGTTTTGTATAAGCTTAGAACCTGATACTACCAACCGGTTTCAGATCGCTTAACTGATTGGCCATAATGGCTTGATTGGAAACCGTATAAAGATTGTTACCTAAATATAAAATTCTCTGGATGCTGCTATCAGGATTTGACCAGTAATCGCCGGCTTTCAGATAGTCCTCCTGGCTTAAATGGCTGATTCTCCCTTTGTATCTGAGCCCTCCATCCAGACTGATATTGTAAATATAGGCACCCTGGAAAGCAAAACTACCGTATGCGGGCAGGGAACCTGGAGCCTTTTTAATATTTGACTTATCGATCTGGGCCAGGGTAATAGGAAAGGCCAACAGATTTTTCTCCCGGGAGAACAAAAGGGCTCGATGATTTTGTAATACTTCTGACTCGGTACCCCGGTCGCCAATAATGACCTTATCCATTTCAACCGGATTATTGTAATCAGTTACATCAAAAAGTGCCACCTTGATTCCCAGATAATAGGCCTGGGATTGATCGCCATAGCCTTTCATTTCTACAGTATCCTTGCCAATTCCGATGATATGATTTTCATCATAGGGATGTAAATAATTGCTGTAGCCGGGAATTTTCAGCTTACCCAGAATAGTTGGCTGAGCTGGGTTGGATAAATCGATGACAAATAGAGGGTCAACCGTACGGAAGGTAACCATATAGGCGCGCTTACCCATAAAACGGGCCGAATATATTTGTTCTCCCGGGGCAATATTTTCAATTTTCCCTTTAATTTTCAGGTCGTTATCCAGTATATAAATATTATTACTGCTGCCAGCCCCGGACTTACGATCATACCATTCCGAAGTAGTGGCGATACGAAAATGGTTATCATATTCATCCATTGAAAACTGATTGAGTACTCTTCCCGGGACGGTTCCTGAGCCGGAATAATTTATCTGCTTATCCTTCAGGCTGAAACGATAGATTTGGGTTGATACAGCAGGGGTACTCTGTTCAGGAACAGCGCTGTCTTTAACTACCGGTACCTGACGAGCAGAAGCCGGTATAGCAATATACAGATTGTTAAGTGAGGCATATACATTTTCCGCAGTCCCCAGATAAGAGTTTACCTGGGCCGGTTGATTTGGTTGGTCAATCTGCAGTGCGGCGGTTACAATATAGGAATTATATATACAATTGGGGAAATAACTTATCTTTTCACAAGCTATATCGGTTAATTGATTACCTGCTGCTGAGTCCCGATAAGCTGGCAGGGGGACTACCTCCTGAGCAGGATAATAATTCAAATAGTCATTACTGATCAGGTATACGGTTTGACCAATGCGACGGGAAGTAAGATAATTGCCTTTCAATTCCAGTTCACGCGTTTTAACCAGGTTAGTCTTATCACTCATATCATAGACGATAGCCCGGGTAGTTTCTTCCTGGTAATAAGGCGGCATAATATATTTCTCCATAAGTGGCCTTATCGGTTGAGGATTTAAGTATCTCTCAGTATGTCCGGTGCCTATAAGTACCAGTCTGGTATCCGTAATATAAAAGTCCACCGGATAAAAACTGTCATTGGAGAAATCCAGGCGGGACATAACCTGCATTTGGCTGGCCGGAACGGCTTTAGTAATAATTAGGGCATTATTGTTTATTTGATAAATAAAAGTACCGTCTGTTTTTATAAGATCAGCTTCGTCTACTCCGGCTACCTGGATATTGGTTGAAGAAAATTCTTTTGATTGGGCCATATCATTGGATACAGCAGGCGCAGGAATAGCTTCATCAATGGCCATGCCTTTTGCCATGATTCTATAATTGTAGCTATTTTCGCTTAATAATTTGCGCAGATGGTCCATAGACTTTACGGTAGGTAATTTGTTGTCCGTAGTATTAGCAGTAGTGCTGCTGGCAGTTACGTGGTCAAAACTAAATACCAAACCGGAAGCAAGCAGGGCAAATGTTATCAGAACGATTAATAACTTTGGTCTTTTTGATCCCCTGTATTGATTCACCGTACAATCCTCCTTATACTTATTTGCCTATAGTTACGATAGTATTATAGAAATCTTTCATAGATAAAACTTATTATATAATGTGGGAATATTTAAAATATTGGCTCAAATGATGTGGTAAGATATGTTAAATTGTGTTATTATTACAATATGAAAAAGTTTATAACATTTATGACAAGTATAAAATTCATAGAATTTCTCATACTTGCTAGTTAAGAAAATTTTGCGTACTTTGTCAGGTAGCTTTTTCAAAAATAAAAGGAAGGCGGGAGAAAATAATCAGATAATAAGTGGGAGCGTTTATATTTCATAGACTTGAAAAATCAAATGTTAAGTAAGTATTAATCCAATGATTAGGTTTAGTATAGTTTCTCTCAGTTTAAAGCAGTGTTGCGGGATATTTCCATGTTAGTATCGGTGCTGTAGAAGGTTAGACCCCAGGAGGGAGGAATTACTATGTGCACAATGAAGAAGTGGGAAGTTGAGAAACAACTGGCTAATCTGGTGCAAGCCATTGAGTATGAGCGTGAAATACTAGTCAAACTTGGTATGGAAAAAGGATTTCAAAACTTTGAGGTTCTGGAAAAAAGCAGGTCATTAGACCGGCTACTTAATGAGTATGAAAACTTAACCAAGCTAAGATAACCAAAATCAGGAATATTTACATATACCGAAAATAATAATTCTAAAATCAAATAACTTATATAAAAGATAAAAGGGAGGTTAAAACAACCTCCCTGAATTTCGTATGGTGCGGATGAGAGGACTCGAACCTCCACACCTCGCGGCGCCAGATCCTAAGTCTGGTGCGTCTGCCAATTCCGCCACATCCGCTTGAAAAGAGTACAAATAGTATTATAACGCCATCGATTAATGATTTCAACTGACATTTTAAAATATT
>JAAYBS010000087.1 GCA_012718855.1 Syntrophomonadaceae bacterium | reverse complement strand
TGGTTTCGTTGTCTTTTTTAGGGCACTGGATTTCTACTTCTTAAAGTTTTCATCCAGCTTCCTCGCACTTCGTTTCCTTGCTGTTCTGTTTTATCAAGATCTTTGCCTGAGTGTTTCACCCCAGGCTCCCGGTCATCCTCAGTCAGCTTTTTTCCCCTTTTTTCAGAGCTTTGGGCCTTCCGCTTCCGACCAGTTTCGCTCCGCGGTCTCCCGCAGCGCAAAATCTATATTATCACGCTCATTTTACCGTGTCAAGTTAAACTCCAAGTATTTTCGTCTTAATTTTACAAAGCCCTAAATTTAGCTATTTTAGCTTATCAGGTTTTATTTTTCGGTTAAAAGGCGTGATAATTGTTTACCATCATTAATAAAATTGACATAAGTGTCGGGGACTTCCCCGACAATAATAGTCTCAGCTATTGGCACTGTAGTAGATACTTTAATTTCTTCATTAATAAATGGTACGGCAATTTTAATCTTGCTATCTACATTAAAGTATACCAGATGTCGAGTTTGATTGATACCCGCCTGGTCAAACTTATTCATAAACTGAACATAAACTTGACCGGTAGGAATTATTCTCACCTTCATACCCGGTCCGTATCCAGCCAATATTCTGGAACCAAACAGTGCTCCCATCGGAATCCTGATCTCTCTTTCCCCCATTGTATTTAATGCATGGGCAATTTCCATTACTGTATTTGACATAATCTTATTCATCATAATAGTGTCCGGTTGGATTAAAACTATTTTACCTTTATCATCTTTATGAATTGTTACTATATCCGTATATTCGATATGGTTTACTACTTGTTCATTTATAATCCTGTTTATAATCTCGGTTTCTTCGATCTGAGCTTTTGATTCTGCTATCTCCATCAAGCTCATTTTGATTTTATAATCTGAATATATTATTGATAATATTATTAATATCAGCATTGCAATTGTAAATCTTCTTCGCCATTTATACCTTCCGTACATGTTTTCACCTCCGCTAAAACAATATATGAAAGGCATTGATACTCTGTGCACACTATTAATATAAATTTGTTCCAGTAGTTTTTGAAAACTATCTGTAATATCGGTTAGACTATATATGATAAATTTCAAGGGAGTGATTACCGCTTGCAGGAAGTACGTGTTCGTTTTGCCCCCAGTCCTACTGGGACATTACATATAGGTGGTGCCCGTACCGCATTATTTAATTTGTTATTTGCACGTCATAATCAGGGAAAATTGATTTTACGTCTGGAAGATACTGATATGGAAAGATCAACTCTTGAATCAGCTCAGGGTATTATAGAGGGTTTAAATTGGTTGGGAATAGATTGGGATGAGGGTCCGGATGTTGGCGGTTCTTATGGACCTTATCGTCAAAGTGAACGTCTTGGAATATACCAGCAGTACGCTAAACAACTTCTGGATAGCGGGAATGCATATTATTGTTATTGTTCACCTGAAGATATCGCCCTTGAACGCGAGGAGGCCAAAAATAATAAAACCAACTATCGCCATAAATGTCCATATAAAAATAAGAATTCTGATGCAATTGAAGCTGAGATAGATGGTAACCCGGTATTAAGATTTAAAATGCCCACTGATGGCGCAGTTATTATAAACGATTTGGTACGTGGTTCTGTCGAGTTTAGAAACGATTTACAAGATGATATTATTATATTGAAGTCTGATGGTTGGCCTACCTATAATTTTGCCGTGGTGGTTGATGATCATTGCATGAATATCACCCATGTTATAAGAGCCGAGGAACATCTCTCCAACACCCCCAAGCAGGTGCATATTTATGAAGCTTTGGGATGGTCACTGCCATATTTTGCTCATGTATCCATGATTTTGGCTCCCGATCGCAGTAAATTATCTAAACGCCATGGAGCAACATCTGTTCAGGAATTCCGTAATCAGGGTTATTTACCTCAGGCCTTGGTAAATTATCTGGCTTTACTGGGTTGGTCGCCCGGTGATGATATGGACATACTTTCATTATCAAAAATGATATCACTTTTTGATTTGAATAATGTGTCAAAATCCGCTGCAATTTATGATATAGAAAAGCTTACCTGGATGAATGGAAATTATATTACTGAATTAGATATAGAAGATTTATTATCTATAATTGAAGTTGAAGCCAGAGACAAACAATTTTTATCCGACGATAACCGCGATTATTTCGCCAAAGTAATATCCCTGGTACGAAGTCGGGTAAAAACGATAGACGAATTATTTGCCTCCATTGATTATTTTTTTATTTCCCCATCTACTTATGATGAAAAAGGAGTAGAAAAATATTTTTATAAAAATAATGGACTTGAAAAACTACAGATAGTTGCATCCTTAATGAAAATCAGCCCTTTTAAAACAGAAAAAATTGAAGATGCTTTTCGTTCTAAAGCTGATGAAATGGGCTATAAAGCTGCTGAACTAATTCACCCGACCAGGTTAGCATTATCAGGCCGAACTAATACTCCAGGGCTTTTTGAAATTATGGAATTATTAGGGCCGCAAGTCTGCAGGGAAAGAATAAAATTGGCTATCAATTTTTTAAAATAATACTTGTCTAAACCTTGTCAATGGTCAGGAAAAATGTCACCCCTTTATCTCGATAACTGAGCAGCAGAAATGTCACCCCTATCCCTACGATTTTTGGAATAGAACATTTCAGTATGGCTAAACCAGGGTGACCTATTCTTAG
>JAAYBS010000086.1 GCA_012718855.1 Syntrophomonadaceae bacterium | reverse complement strand
TTCGGGGTACAGTGGATACGTATACAGATATAATTGAGATTCTACCCAACCTGCCTTTTTTTGTAGAGATATGTGAAGAAGAATAAAGACTCCCAACAGAGCCAAAGCTAAAAGAAACAGCTCAAAGGGGAGTCTTTTTTGCGTAACCGAATTCATATATTAATGGGCATGTTTCTAGTGGTATTTATGCTGTTGGGCGCCATATTATTCTATCAACAAATTATTAGGGGAGAAGATTTAACTCGCCAGGCTGTGGCTATGCGCAGTCGGGAAATTGAATTAAAGGAGTTTCCCCGCGGAACTATTTTAGATCGTAATCATAGACCGTTAACCGAGGTTAGCAATACTTATGCAGTGTATTGTTTACCGCAAGAAACCCGGAGAAAAATGAATAACTCTTCAGGAAGCAAAGCGGTTATTAATCTGGATAACGACCATATAGCCGAAAGATTGACCTCTGAATTATGTAATTGCATAGACGGATTAAACCGTGACCGTCTAAATGAGCAACTTAAAAAGGCCTTGAATAATCGCACTTCTTTTGTACGGATTACCAGCAATATAAGTGAAAGCGAAATTATTTGTCTGCAGCAGCAAGAAATTCCTGGTGTAGTTATTGCCCCCATGACCAGACGCTATAATGAGCAGGGATTAGCTGCCCATATAATTGGCTATGTAAACGGGCCTCAAGGTGAAGAAGGGGTAGCAGGTATCGAGAAAGTATATAATAATGTTTTAAAAAATTCAGCATCCCGTCAAAGCCTGGTAACGGTGGTTGATGCCCGCGGAATGCCTATTCATGGTCTGCAATACAAGCTGAGCCGTGAACAGGGACAGCGAGGAGCGGTGGTACTTACTATTGATAAAACGGTACAACAAATAGTAGAAACAGTTCTGGATAAACAGAAAATAAGCGGTGCAGCAGTAGTTTTGTCCATACCGGAGCAGCAGGTTATAGCTATGGCCAGTCGTCCCAATTTTAATCCTTATTACCTTAATATTGAAGATCAATCCAGCAGTTTGCTTAACCGTGCTCTTAATCCTTATCATCCCGGATCACTGTTTAAATTGGTAGTCACTGCTGCTGCCCTGGAAAAGAATGCTGTACAGTTGGATGATAAGTTCCTATGTGTGGGAAAGTTCAGTTTTACTCCCGAATTAAGTATAGCTTGCTGGAAAGAAGAAGGACATGGGAAAATCAGTTTTGCTCAGGCTTTTGCCCTATCATGCAATCCGGTGTTTATAAAGGTAGCTCTTGATGTGGGGCGATCCAATATAATGCAATATGTGTATAATTTTCATCTTACTGATAACATCCTGAATGGCTATGGGAAATATAATGGCAGCCCGATAGAAATAAATCCGGGGCGGGCGGGTTTGGCTAATGCGGCCTTAGGTCAACAGGGAGTTATGTTATCACCTTTGCAATTAACATCCCTGGTGGCAACAATTGCCTCTGACGGAAAATACCAGACCCCTTCTATAGTCAGATATTATTTTGATCGTGAGGGAAGACAACAAAATATTAAAACATCTGTTCCTCAGCAGGTTATTATGCCAGCTACAGCAGAAAAAATCAGGGGTTTAATGGAACTGACTGTGTTGGAGGGAACCGGTAAAACTGCCCATAGTGATAAAGTAATGGTTGCCGGTAAGACTGCTACCAGTCAAACTGGTAGATATGTAGAAGGAAAAGAAGTTCTTAACACTTGGTTTGCAGGTTATTTTCCCGCAGAAAATCCCCGTTATGCAATAGTAATTTTGGTTGAAGAAGGCCGCTCAGGTGCAGCTAGCGCTGCTCCAATTTTTAAGGAAATAACCGAAGAGATTCTTAAAATTTATGCAAATTAAATCCGAGTTAAATTCGGAGCGACTGCCTTAGGACTTTAAAAAGGAAAAAATACTTTTTTGTCGAAATAAATACCCCGAATGTTAAACGGAAAATATTTTTGAAAGCGGGGGTTTACTATGGAAATGGTAAAAGTAATCGACCACCCCCTGGCAGGAAATGCCTTGAGAACACTACGTAATCGGGATACAGGTATCAAGGATTTCCGCGAGGCGGTTCACCGTCTGGGATTACTATTGGCGGTAGAAGTTTGTAAAGGACTGCAGACGGAGAGGGATAGTGTAATTACTCCATTGGATTTATCTGCTGATTGTTTTTATGTCAGGGATGATCGTGTAATGTTGGTCCCGGTTTTAAGAGCCGGCCTGGGTATGGTAGAAAGTTTTCTGACTTTGCTGCCTTCAGCCCGAGTAGCCCATATTGGTATGTATCGTGATCACGATACCCTCGAGGCACGACCATATGTTAACACACTGCCGGAAGCAATCGGTGAATATGAGCGTGTAATGGTTCTGGACCCTATGCTGGCAACCGGTAATAGCGGAGCCAAGGCACTTGAGTTTATAACTGAAAAAGGTTATAAGAATGAACAGATTACGTTTATCTGCATGCTCGCAACCGAAACCGGCATAGCACAAATTAATAAGCGTTTCCCAGGAGTAGAAATTTATACGGCAGTTATTGACCCAAGTTTAAATGATAAAGCCTATATTGTACCTGGTCTGGGCGATGCCGGCGATCGGCTGTACTTGTTATAATTCAGATTTCAGATACTTTATTTTAAATGTTTCAATTTATATTACATAGGGAGTTGATTTCGAGTGTCCAAGCGTGAAATTGGGGTTGAGGAAAGATTACCTGTATTGCAAACCTTCCCACTAAGTTTGCAACATCTGTTTGCCATGTTCGGAGCCACAGTATTGGTTCCGGTTATTTTTGGAGTTGATCCGGCAACCATATTATTATTTAACGGAATTGGAACGTTATTATATCTGATTATATGTAAAGGCAAAATACCAGCTTATCTGGGCTCCAGTTTTGCCTTTATCTCTCCGGTTATGGTGGTTATCCCCATGTATGGCTATAATGCTGCTTTAGCTGGTTTTATGGCCGTTGGTCTAATTTTTGTTCTCGTTGCCTGGATTATAAAAGTTGCCGGAACCAACTGGATTAACATAGTATTCCCGCCGGCTGCAATGGGGGCTATAGTAGCGGTAATCGGTCTGGAACTGGTTCCGGTTGCTGCTCAGATGGCAGGATTAATTAAACCATCAGATGTTACCGGTGTATGGACTCCGGACCCGACTATTATTTTAGTATCACTGTTTACACTGGCGGTAACAGTATTCGGGGCGGTACTATTCAGGGGGTTTATGGCTATAATTCCTATCCTGACCGGTATAGTGGCAGGTTATTTCCTGGCGTTTTATTTGGGAATGGTAGATGTGAGTCTAATCAAGCAGGCCGCTTGGTTGCGCTGGCCAACTTTTTATTTCCCGGAATTTAATCCGGCAGCCATTGCCATTATAATACCTGCGGCCCTGGTAGTTATAGCTGAACATATAGGACATTTGTTTGTTACCAGCAGCATTGTCGGCAAGGATTTAGTAGAAGACCCCGGACTGCATCGTTCCATTCTGGGTAATGGAATCTCAACTTTAATTTCCGGCTTCTTCGGCTCCACGCCCAATACTACTTATGGTGAAAATATTGGTGTTTTAGCTATTACCAAAGTGTATAGCACCTGGGTAATTGGCGGCGCGGCTCTATTGGCTATACTATTATCGTTTATTGGCAAGTTGGCAGTAGCTATTCAGATTATTCCATCTCCGGTAATGGGAGGAGTATCGCTTTTGCTGTTTGGAATAATTGCTGCTTCAGGTATTCGTATGCTGGTAGAAGCCAAGGTTGATTACGGTAAACCAAGAAATTTGATATTAACTTCAATAGTTCTAGTAATAGGAATTTCCGGTATGCAGCTTAGTATAGGAGCCATAGCCTTAAAAGGCATGGGATTGGCAACGGTGGTAGCCATACTTTTGAGCTTGTGCTTCGCATTATTTGACCTGCTGGGATTAACTCAGGATTTATAGTCATTTAATAGCAACATTAATTATGTTTTTAAGGAGGTTTATATAATGAGCAGAGAATATGATTATATGCAAAACACGGTTTTGGACATCTTTAGTGATGGAGTAAAGTCTTACGGGGATAGGGTGATGCTCAAAACCAGAACGGAACAGGGCTGGATTGATTTTAGCTGGAATCAGGTCAATGAACAGATAGAAGCCCTGGCATCATGGCTGATTAACATGGGCATTGAAAAAGGGGACATTGTATCTATCTATTCTCAAAATCGACCGGAGTGGGTAGTGGCAGATTTTGCAGCTCTATCCTGCGCCTGTGCTGATGCGACCATATATCCTACCAATTCGGCTTCGGAAGCAGCTTATATCCTTAATGATACTAAATCAGTTATATGCTTTTGCGCAGGTCAGTTTCAGGTTGATAACCTTCTGGCTGAGCGAAATAATCTTCCTGCACTTAAAAAGATGTCAATGGTCAGGAAAAATGTCACCCCTTTATCTCGATAACTGAGCAGCAGAAATGTCACCCCTATCCCTACGATTTTTGGAATAGAACATTTCAGTATGGCTAAACCAGGGTGACCTATTCTTAG
>JAAYBS010000085.1 GCA_012718855.1 Syntrophomonadaceae bacterium | reverse complement strand
CAGACCCTTCGGGCGCAGATTTTCACTGATTTTTTATTGATTAAATATGAGTGAGATTAGTTATGGTGAGGCAGGTTTTCATTTGAGGGAGTATTAAACAAATTCTAACCTGACTTGACCTGCTACACTATTTACTGCCGGATTTGTCCGTCGCCATAGATTATAAATTTGGTAGTAGTTAATTCCGGCAGGCCCATCGGACCTCGGGCATGCAGTTTTTGTGTGCTGATACCTATTTCAGCTCCGAAGCCAAATACATTACCGTCAGTAAACCGTGTGGAAGCGTTGGCATATACCGCAGCGGCATCAACTGCTGACATAAACTGGCGCACATCACTGTAATTCTCACTGATTATGGCTTCACTGTGGCCGGTGCCGTGATTATTAATATGATCAATAGCCTCATTAAGGCTGTCAACTATCTTTACTGCCAGTATAAGATCGAGATATTCCTCATCCCAGTCGGCATCCACCGCGGGAATAACATCGGATACAATTTTCCGGGTTCTTTTGCATCCCCGTATGGAAACCCCCGCAGCACGTAATTCTTTAATCATATCCGGCAGAAATTGTTCAGCCACGGCTTCATGAACCAGCAGTTTTTCCGCAGCGTTACATACCGAAGGCCGTTGTACTTTGGCATTCATTACAATAGGAGCAGCCTTTTTCAAATCAGCATACTGATCTATATAGACATGACAGTTACCCATACCGGTCATAATAATTGGTACAGTGGCATTTTCCATTACAGCCGCCTTTAGTCCCTTGCCGCCGCGGGGAATCAATACATCCAGATAATCATGCATTTTCATTAAATATACAGCTGCTTCCCGATCTTCACTGTCAACCAGCTGTATAGCTCCTTCCGCCAGTCCGGCCTTTACTGCGGCATCAGCAATAGTTGCTGCTATTAACCGGTTGGAGTTCAGTGCTTCTTCACCGCCGCGTAAAATAACCGCATTACCGGCTTTTATACACAGAGCAGCCGCATCAGCAGTAACATTGGGTCGTGACTCATAAATAATACCGATAACTCCGATGGGAGTACGCACGCGTCCCACTTCCAGGCCGTTAGGCCTTTTGCTGATACCGGTTACCTCTCCAATCGGGTCAGGCAGGGCGGCTATTTCTCTTATTCCGTCAGCCATATCTTTAATACGGGCCGGGTTCAGACTAAGCCGTTCCAGCAATGCTTTGGTAAGTCCATTTTTTTCTCCCTGCTGCAAATCCAGCTTATTGGCCTGCAATATTTCATCAGAATTATGTTCCAGGGCATCTGCCATAGCTAATAAAGCGTTATTTTTTATGGTAGTTGGAGTAATGGCCAATGCTCGAGCAGCTTTCCTGGCTATTTGCCCCTGATTGCTTAAAATTTGCTGCCAGTTATTCACGGTATCACTCTCCCCATTATTTAATATTTTTAGCTTTCTATCCAGAGGTTGTTACGATGAATGACTTCATCGTAGTCTTTTTCCCCCAGTATCTTTTCTATTTCCCGGGATTGTTTGCCGGCTATGCAGCTGATTTCCTCAGCGCTATAATTTACTACTCCCCGAGCAATTTCCTGTCCGTCAGGATTGTTTACACGAACTATGGTTCCCCGCTCAAAGTCTCCGCTTACAGAGACAACTCCTGACGGTAACAGACTTTTGCCTTTATTTAATAGAGCCAGGCAAGCACCTTCATCAACTACCAGCTCGCCCTGGGCCAATGAGCCGAAGGCAATCCATTTCTTGCGGGCATGCATTTTTTCTTCGCGGGGTATAAACAAAGTACCTACTTCTTCACATGCTACTATACGGCGAATAACATCTTTTTCATCGCTGTTGGCTATAACCATTGGTATCCCTGCAGCCATAACCATACGAGCTGCTCTCAGCTTTGTATACATGCCGCCACTGGAAAAGCTGCTGCCCCGATTACGGGAATTATCCTCCATATCAGCAGTAACTTCATTTACTTCTCTTAATAACCTGGCCTGTTTATCCTTACGAGGATCATGATCATAAAAACCATCTACATCAGATAATATTATCAGTAAATCAGCATCCACTACTCCAGCTACTACTGCTGACAGGGTATCATTATCACCAAACTTTATTTCCTCGACTACTACCGTATCGTTTTCATTTACAATCGGAATTACCTTCATATTCAGCAAGGCCAATAGTGCATTGGTAGCATTAAGGTAACGAAGTCGTTCATCAAAGTCCCCGCGGGTAATCAGCACCTGGGCCACGGTTTTGGAATATTCGGCAAATAATTTCTCATACAGATGCAGCAATGCTCCCTGCCCGATAGCTGCCAGGGCTTGCTTTTCCGGCATGGTTTTGGGTACCTGCCGGTAACCCATGCGATTGGCACCTACTCCAATGGCACCGGAGCTAACTACTACCACTTCCAGGTCCTGATTATGCAAATCAGCAATCTCACGAACCAGATACTCTATACGACGCAAATTCAGCTGTCCGTTACTATGTGTTAAAGTACTGGTACCAATCTTTATTACTATGCGACGACAATCATTTAATATTTGCCTCTGCCCCATATTATTTCCCCTCAACTTTATTCGCTGTAATCAAACTCCAGGTCCTTGATACGGACGGTATCTCCTTCTTTTATCCCCATACGCTTCAGTTCGTCTTCCAAACCCATCATTTCTATAGTTCGCTGAAATCTCTGTAAACCTTCTTCCAAATCAAATTTTGTCATGGCAACCAACTTTTCAATTCGTTTACCGCTGACTTCATAAACCCCGTCAACTATTTCTATAGTAAAAGGTTGTTCATCTTCAAAACGGTGCATAACCACTTCATCTCCGGCTATAAACTCCTCACGGGGTATTTCTGCCAATAGCTGCCAGGTTTTTTCTATCAATTCTTGAATTCCCTGACCGGTAGCGGCTGAAATGGGATGAACTTCAATATCTGGAGCCTGGCGTAATTTTTCCAGGTTGTCAGCTGATTCCGGTAAATCCATTTTGTTGGCTACTATTATACTGGGCCGCTTTAAAAGTTCCGGTCGATATTTTTGCAATTCCTCCCGGAGGGTTTCATAATCCTGCCAACAATCCCGACCTTCAGTTTCTGCAGTATCCAAGACATATAACAACACCCGGTTTCTTTCTATATGACGCAAAAATTCGTGTCCCAGCCCTGCGCCTTCATGAGCACCTTCAATCAAGCCGGGTATATCTGCTACCACAAAGGCATCTTTGTTTTTGGTTACTACTACCCCCAAATTGGGAACTAAGGTAGTAAAGGGATAATCAGCGATTTTAGGCCGGGCAGCTGACATACGGGATATCAAAGTAGATTTGCCCGCATTAGGAAATCCAACCAGACCTACATCAGCCAACAGCTTAAGTTCCAGACGAATCCACCGTTCTTCTCCCGGTTCACCATTTTCAGCTACACTGGGAGCTTTATTGGCTGAAGTGGCAAATCGGGCATTACCCTTTCCTCCACGCCCACCGTGGGCAACTATTAATTGTTGTTGCGGCTCAATCAAATCTGCCATTACCTGATTGGTATCATCATCCCGGATTATAGTTCCCACCGGGACTTTAATAATGAGATCTTCTCCGCCGGCTCCATGCATGTTTTTTCCCTGGCCGTGACTGCCCCGCTTAGCCTTAAAATGTTTTTTATATTTAAAATCCATGAGGGTACTTAACCCCTCATCAGCAACAAATATTACATTTCCTCCACGACCTCCATCTCCTCCGGATGGTCCTCCCAGCGGTACATATTTTTCACGACGAAAAGCTACTACCCCGTTGCCCCCGTCGCCACCTTTGACATAAATTTTGGCATGGTCAATAAACATATGCTTACTCCTTGGGTATTATTCTGTATCCTCCACAGCAACATCCACGATTAATGAACCATTCTCTTCTTCTATCACGCTTACATTAACCTTTAGAATATCTTCCTGGTTATTATATCTTGCTGCTGCTTCCTTCAGGCTGTTTAATGGTTCATCATGGGTTTGCAGATAATTTATATTATCGACTTGCAGACGATTGTACTTAATTGCTATTCCTGCATCCCGGGCTCTTATCATTTGGTCATAGAAATATAAAGCTGCTTCTCCGGAACATGACTCAAAGATAATTCTTTCAGTTGCTAATTCTGTAACTACCTGTGCCAGATATTTTTGAGCTTCTTCAAGTTTTGCTAAATCCAGGTATCCGCTGATAACCTGTAAATGATTATCAAAATCATGTCGGGTACGGCGCAATAAGTCTACAAATTGGTCGTCTGTCAAGCTTATCCCTCCCAGTTTGGATTCATATAACAAAAACCCCTGAAAGTATATCCAGGGGTTTCGTTTCTAAATTAGATCCAGTTACATTGTTACCGTTTGTTCTATCGGATATACACTGACCTGTTTTCTGGTCTTGCCTACCCGCTCGAACTTTACGCGGCCATCGGCGACTGCAAACAGAGTATCATCGCCGCCAATCATAACATTATTGCCGGGATGAATTTTGGTTCCTCTCTGGCGTACCAAAATATTTCCCGCCTTAACTACCTGGCCATCATATCTTTTAACACCCAGGCGTTTAGATTCGCTATCTCTACCATTTTTGGAGCTACCAACACCTTTTTTATGCGCAAATAACTGTAAATCCAAAACGAACATAATTAACACCTCCTGATATCAACTTTAAGATAATCTGCATATCCCTGTTCAATTGACAGTAAACCTTTTTCCATCGTGGAAAGTATAATCTGAGCTTTTTCCTGATCATTTGGTGATAAATCCGCAGGCAAGGTTACGGTCAGAAAACCATTTTCCAGCTTATAATCCGGTTTATCACTTAAATGCTCCAGTAATCCTAATAATGCTGTCTGCGTAATCGCTGAAACTCCAGCGCAGTAAATATCCTCTCCTGCTTCTGCAAATCCAGCATGACCTTTTACTGCAAACTGCTTAATAAAATCACCCTGCCAGGTAATAGTAACTTTTATCATTACCCCTCAATTTTTTCCACTTTAATTTTCGTAAACGGCTGCCGATGTCCCTGTTTCTTATGATAATTCTTTCTTTTTTTGTACTTGTAGACAATTATCTTCTTATCGCGTCCCTGTTCAAGTACCTCTACAGTGACAGTAGCATTAGCCACTAAGGGATCCCCAATCTTTACTCCGTCATCATCACCAATCATTAATACCTGATCAAGTGTAATGCGGTCACCCGGCTGCGCTTCCAGTTTTTCAACCTTCAGTACGCTGCCTTCATTAACTTTGTACTGTTTACCACCAGTTTTAATTACGGCATACAAAAAAGATGCACCTCCAATATTTTATTAGACTCGCCAGTTTCAAGGCAGACCTGAAAGAGGTCATTTAGTAACCCGAACTGTGCGGTTGCATAAAAATGTGCAACCCTCATAAGAATTTATCATATTAGCCCAATAAAAGTCAAGAACCGGAACAAACTGTTGTTAATCAAATTT
>JAAYBS010000084.1 GCA_012718855.1 Syntrophomonadaceae bacterium | reverse complement strand
CCGAACTTCTTTACCACTTATTCAAGGCAGACCTTACAAAGTAAGCCCTCAGCTCAGGAATTCGACCCTGCTGTAGCGGGTTGCAGGTTACAGGGCACCGCTAATTCCCCGTCTAGCACGGCAAATCATCTTTCCTGATCGGCAAAAGCCGGGAGTATACTCCGGTCTTTTGCTAGTCTATTGTACCTTCTTTTCCACCCCATTGCAAGGATTGGCCCAGTGGTTAATATAGTAAAACCAAGTGGTTGGCAGGATGAATTCCAGGTGTTGGTTTACAGTTATATTGAACCGGCATTATTCTCCGCGTAGCGGATCCCCATTTTTAAAAATTATCTCTTGCTCATTCATTACCGAAATAATCGCCAGTGATTCCAGCTTAACTCCGGATTTACGCAACTGGTTGCCGCCATCCTGAAAACCCTTTTCTATAACAATGCCGACGCCTACTAAACGAGCGCCAGCTTGATTAACTATATCAATCAGCCCCTGCACCGCCTTGCCATTAGCTAAAAAATCATCGATTATTAACACCTTATCCTGGGCACTGAGATAATTGCGGGAAACATGCACCCGGTAACTTTTATCCTTGGTATATGAATAAACCTCACTGCTGTAAGTATCATCAACTAAATTTCGCGATTCAATTTTCTTGGCAAATATTACCGGAGTCTTAAAAAACGGTGCGGTCATGCAGGCAACTGCTATACCGGAACTCTCAATGGTTAATATTTTCGTTACCTCTTCCTGTCCGAAACGCTTATAAAATTCAGCCCCTATCTCAGTTAAAAACTCCACATCTACCTGATGGTTAAGAAAATTATCAACTTTTAAAATTTCCGTACCGATTACCGTGGCTTCATCTAATATGCGCTGTTTCAATCGTTTCATTTACTGCTCCTTTTATCCCTGCCCTAAAAATAATTGCTACTGAATAGTTCAATTATAATACAGGTGTGACCAACTGGTAAGGCATAAACCAAAATCATTATGCAAGTCTCTGCCGTCCATATACCTCAAAAATACCTTCTTATTTATATGCTCCTTTCATACCCTAAGGTATAGATAACTTAATAACGGTTATAATACTGACATTATCAGGAGAGGTTGCCTTAAAATGTTTCTGCGGGGTATAAATTATTGGCCGATAAATAAAGCCATGTATTGGTGGAAAGCTTTTAATTTTGAGGAAGCAGTCCATGATTTTGATAAGATGACTGGCTATTTTAATATCATTCGTATATTTCTGAACTGGGAAGACTTCCAGCCTAAGCCGGACTTAATTAGTGATAAACAACTTGATAACCTTCTCGAGCTGGCCGACCTTGCCGACCAAAAGGAATTACTGCTGATGCCAACTTTTTTCTGCGGGCATATGAGCGGTGTTAATTGGCTGCCCCCCTGGATGTTAATGCCATCAACCGGCCAGAATCGTTTTCCGGTTTTCAGTGAGGGGCATCTGGTACAGGCCAGCATCAGAAATTTCTATAATGAAACTGACTTAATGCAGGCTCAGATGTATCAAATCGAAAAAGTATGTTCAAGTTTGGCCGGCCATCCAGCCATTTTTGCTTATGATTTGGGCAATGAACCGTCCAATTGCGTTCAGCCCCTTGATCGGAATTCCGGCCGGAAATGGTTAAAAGCCATGTGTGATACCATTCATAAAAACAGCTCCAGCCTGGTTACGTTGGGTATGCATGCTGAGGATTTGGAAGAAGACCGTTGCTTGTGGCCCCAGGATGCAGCCCGGTACTGTGACTTTCTCTGTATGCACGGATATCCTTTTTATCTTGACTGGGTATCAGATCCGCTGGATTCTGACCTGATTACCTTTCTGGGCTTATTAACCCAGTACCTGGGACAAAAAGAGGTTTTAATACAGGAATTCGGAGCGCCCACCCTGCCAGTAATAGCCCCTTCATCATTATTGAAAGCTCAGGCAGACTTTTATGCCTCTTTTTCTGAAGCAGCCATACATCAATATTATCTTCGGGTAATGAACCGTTTACAAAGTCACCGCTTCATGGGAGCCATGGCCTGGTGCTTTGGCGATTACCATCCGGAGTTGTGGACGGTCCCTCCTCTGGATGAAAATGTTCATGAACGCCATTTTGGATTATTTAGACATGATGGTACCGCCAAACCTGCTCTACAGGTATTTAATAGTCAAGGTATTAAAAACCGTGACGTGGAAACTTTTAATCCTGAGGCTTTGCTTCATTGTCTGGAGCAAATTGGCCGGGATAATTATTACCGTGATCCAGCCACACATATTCGTAATTTGTTTACTGCCTATAAAACTTGTCAAGGAGAACAACAGTAATGAAAGTAGCTTTATTATCACCTATTGCCTGGCGCACCCCTCCCCGTCATTATGGTCCCTGGGAAAATATTGTCTGGTTGCTGGCCGATGGGCTGGTGAAGGCCGGAATTGATGTAACCCTGTTTGCCACGGCTGATTCCCTGAGCCCGGATAAGCTGGAATCAGTATGCCCTCGGCCCTATGAAGAAGACCGGGAATTGGATCCTAAGGTATGGGAATGTCTGCATATTGCCAATCTATTTGAAAAGGCTTCCCAGTTTGATTTGATTCATAATCATTACGATTTTTTGCCCCTGTCCTATAGTCGTCTGGTAAAAACTCCTGTAATTACTACCATACATGGCTTTTCTTCGCCACGCATTTTGCCGGTTTATAAAACCTATAATGGTCACGTACATTATGTATCCATCAGTAATGCTGACCGCTGTGAGGATTTAAACTACTGCGCTACCATATATCACGGAATTAAACTGGAGGATTTTAAATTTCAGCCCCAAGCCGGCAACTATTTATTGTTTTTCGGCCGGATTCATCCCGACAAAGGTACGCGTGAAGCTATAGAAATAGCCCGTCAAGCTGATCTTCCCCTGTTAATTGCCGGGATTATACAGGATGAGGTCTATTATTACCAGCAAATTGCGCCGCTG
>JAAYBS010000083.1 GCA_012718855.1 Syntrophomonadaceae bacterium | reverse complement strand
CCGTCAAGATATACCCGGCCTTCGGAAAATAACTGCAGGCTCTGCCAGTAAATCTGGTGCTCCTGTTCCAAAATACGCTGGCTTAAAGTTTCCTCATCATCATTATCCAGTACCGGTACTACCGCCTGGCTAATAATTGGTCCGCTGTCCATACCTGAATCCACTATATGTACAGTACAACCACTATATTTGACTCCATAGTCAAGGGCTTGCTTTTGAGCGTTCAGACCAGGAAAAGCAGGTAATAATGCTGGATGAATATTTAAAACCCGGTTGGGATAGTTCTCTAAAATCACCGTTCCCACCAGCCGCATATAACCGGCCAGAACTACCATATCAACCTGTTGTTCTTTCATTAAGCGTACTAATTCATTTTCATAGGCATTGCGATTGATAAAATTGTGCGGGTCAACAGCCTGAGCTATGATACCTCGTCTCTTGGCCTTTACCAGGGCTGGTGCAGCAGGTTTGTCACTTAATAACAGCTTAATCCTGGCCTCCAATTCATGTCGTTCTATAGCCTCACAAATGGCATCAAAGTTGCTTCCCCGTCCCGATGCCAGCACGGCCAAATTAAGCTGTCCCGCCGGTCTTATCTGTATCATTCAATTGTTATCCCTTCAAATGTATCAGTAACCTTCCCTATTACTATAGGGTATTGTCCTTTATTACGCAAGCACTTTAACGCGTTGTCTTGTTGTTGTGGTGAAGTTATCAAAATAAACCCAATGCCCATGTTAAAAGTCCGATACATTTCTTCGGTTTCTACCTGCCCCAATCGAGCAATCATATCAAAGATAACCGGCGTTTTAATTGACTTGCTGTCAATTAGTACTCCCAGTCCTTTAGGTATACATCTCTGTAGATTTTCAGGAATTCCTCCTCCGGTTATATGTGCCATACCAGCAATTTTTACGCCTTGTTGTATCAGGTCCAAAATTGGTTTGACATAAATTTGAGTGGGGGTAAGCAATTCTTCACCCAGGGTTTTGCCCAGTTCATCTATATACTGGCCTAAATCAAGCCCGGCCTTTTCCAATAAAACTTTACGAGCTAACGAGTATCCGTTGGAATGTATTCCCGATGAAGGCAGCCCGATAACCGTATCTCCGGCTTGTACATCATCCCCATTAATTAAAAGAGAACGTTCTACAACTCCAACCGTAAAACCGGCTAAATCATACTCGTCTGCCGCATATAAACCAGGCATTTCAGCTGTCTCTCCGCCGATAAGGGCACACCCGGCTTCAATACAACCTTGACTAACGCCTTTAACTAAAGCCTCTACCAGATCAGGCTCAAGTTTGCCCAGAGCGATATAATCCAGGAAAAATAATGGTTCTGCTCCATGGGCCAGAATATCGTTAACACACATGGCTACCAGATCAATGCCTACCGTATCATGTACTCCCATCTTCTGAGCAATGCTGACTTTGGTCCCTACTCCATCCGTACCGGATACCAGAACCGGTTCCCGATAACGACTGTTGTCCAGCGCAAAAAATCCACCAAAAGATCCGATATCAGCCAATACTTCCGTACGCTTGGTTTTTTGCACCCATTTTTTTATTTGTTCAACTGATTGGTTGGCAGCATCAATATCTACCCCTGCCTGCCGGTAAGTAAGTCCCTTTTCCATATTTAACCTCCTCAGCCCTTTATAGCAATAATTCCATCTGGGAACTTATTCTTCAGGTTTTATGGGGTAATCCCCGGTGAAGCAAGCTGCACAAAAGAAAGGTTCATCCTGTTTTAAGGCGGATAACATCCCTTCCATGCTGATGTATTGCAGACTATCTGCTCCGATATATTGACATATTTCTTCCGTAGTCATCTGGTTGGCAATCAGTTCGTCCTGACGGGAGGTATCAATACCATAATAACAGGGATAACAGGTTGGCGGCGAAGCAACTGCCATATGCACCTCAGTAGCACCAGCTGTGCGTAACATCTGTATTATCTGCTTGCTGGTAGTACCACGGACGATAGAATCATCTACCATAATAATTCTTTTGCCTTTAACAATTTTGGGAATAGCATTTAGTTTTAATCGTACCCCTAACTCTCTCATCTTCTGAGTAGGTTGAATAAAAGTTCTGCCTATATAGCGGTTTTTCATCAAGCCTTCTTCAAATGGCAACCCCGCCTGTTCAGCAAACCCCAGCGCAGCAGCGGTTCCGGAATCAGGTACCGATATTACCAGATCTACATCCAGATTACTGCATTCACGGGCCAGTTGCATGCCAACTTCCCGGCGGCTGCGGTAAACATTAATGGCGTCAATGGTACTATCCGGACGTGCAAAATAGATATATTCGAATATGCAATGAGCTCTGCCGGCAGATTTCATTACCTGCATTGAATTTAAACCATCTTTGTTTATGACTACTATTTCTCCAGGTTCAATATCACGAATAAAATCTGCCCCAACAGTATCCAGGGCAGCTGATTCCGAAGATAATACGTAATTTCCATTCAATTCTCCCAGACATAAAGGCCTTATGCCCAGTGGGTCACGAACTCCTATCAGGGCATTCTCCGTCATGATGATAAGCGCAAAAGCCCCTTTCATATCAATCAAACATTTAGCCAGAGAATCTTCCAATTTATCCTGGGAATAACGTGCCAGCAGATTGGCGACAATTTCTGTATCCGTGGTAGTCTGAAAAACTGAACCATATGTCGCCAGTCGTTTACGCAGCTCAGCTGTATTAACCAGATTACCATTGTGAGCCAGGGCAATCATGCCATGCAAATAGTGAAAAACCAGCGGCTGGGCATTAATTAATCCACTTTCTTCCTTGGACGAATAGCGCACATGCCCCATGGCTATGTGTCCCCGCAGTCTATCAATATGCTCAGGGTTCATAACTTCTGATACCAGGCCGACCCCTTTGTGCAATTCAATCCTGGTACCATCTGATACTGCAATACCGGCACTTTCCTGACCCCGATGCTGTAAAGCATATAATCCATAAAAAGTTGTTCGAGCTGCATCACTGGGATTTTCGGGGTTATTAATATAGACTCCAAAAACTCCGCATTCGTCTCTGAATTTATCCTCCAGTTCATGATTCATACTATTGTCCTCCTCCAAAATGTCAAACGGCCTGGGTAAATTTTTTAACCCCGGTTTATTGCCCCCATCACTAAAAGTCCACCATGTTCTATTATTTATTCT
Organism: Syntrophomonadaceae bacterium; assembly: GCA_012718855.1. Lineage (GTDB taxonomy): Bacteria > Bacillota > Syntrophomonadia > Syntrophomonadales > Syntrophomonadaceae > JAAYBS01. Next base: position 965 of record JAAYBS010000083.1, on the reverse strand, counting down.
GCCCCTTTTCACTCAGGTAAGCCTCAGCACCAACTTCCTGTAAATGTTTGTCTTTGGCCAGCACCTCTTGCGCCATATCCGAACGATATTGGTTCAATTTAGCTTTAAGTGCATCATCCTGAAGAGCCAGTATTTGCAAGGCCAATAAAGCCGCATTGGCACTGCCGTTAATAGCTACGGTGGCGACCGGTATGCCTTTGGGCATCTGTACTATTGAATAAAGAGAATCCACTCCGGATAGGGTACTGGTCTTTATGGGTATACCTATAACCGGCAAAATAGTATATGCAGCCACTACTCCCGGTAAATGAGCCGCCCCTCCTGCCCCGGCAATTATTACCTGCATGCCCCGGTTTATAGCACCGGAAGCAAATTCGGCCGTCTGATAAGGCAAACGATGTGCTTAACATACTTTATATTCATAGGACACCCCGAATTTCTCCAACATATCTCCAGCTTCTTTCATAACCGGCAGATCAGAGTCGCTTCCCATAATAATCCCAACTTTAACCATAAAGCCCCCTCCTAACCACAAATATATTTATAAAATAAAATAATGCCCAGACAGATAGGCTTCTAAACGAAACCTGTCCGCCTGGGCTTTTATCCCTATACGGTGTAGTGTTCATAATTTGAACACCTGTGTCACTTGGTCCAGTCCATAAAAGCCATGCGGAACCCTAGACACACTTTCGAAGTTTTCGTGTATTCATTTACACCATGATATTAACAAAGCAAGGTGCTACTGTCAACTTTTGAAGGCTATTGTCTATTAACCTTTAAGTTCAATTTCAGTTAGTCTTTTTTTAAGATTACTGATTTGATCCTGCAACTGCTTCATTTCTTCCCTTAAACTATCCGGCGATAAATTATCCGTTTGGGCTTGTAAACTGTATTTTTCAATATCAGTGAGTTTTTCTATAATACTGGCAATAAAACCGGCCAGTAAATCTTCCAGGGTATAT
>JAAYBS010000082.1 GCA_012718855.1 Syntrophomonadaceae bacterium | reverse complement strand
TTATCAGCCTGCTAGGTATAGATACCAATTCGTTGGTGGCGGTAATTGCTGCTGCCGGTTTTGCGGTGGGGCTGGCACTTAAGGAATATCTGGCTAACTTTGCCGGCGGGGTGATTTTACTGACCCTCAGGCCTTTTAAGGTGGGTGATGTTATTGAAGCCAATGGTTACAGTGGAACTGTTGAAGCTATACAGATACTTTATACCCGGGTGGCTACTTTTGATAACAAGGTAGTTCTTATACCTAATGGGGTTTTATCCAATAGCAGCATAACCAATTTCACCCTCAAGGATACACGCCGGGTGGATTTGTCTTTCGGGGCAGCCTATGAAGCTGATACCGATAAGGTTGTCAAGGTATTAAAAGATATGGTAAATAATCATCCCCTGGTATTGGTGGAGCCGGAACCCTTTGTCAGGATGTCGGAGCATGCAGATAGTGCAATTATTTATTCGGTTAAAGCCTGGGTTAAAACTGACGATTACTGGAGTGTATATTTTGATTTGATTGAGGCGGCCAAGCGACGTTTTGATGAGGAGAACATTGCTATTCCTTATCCTCAGCGGGATGTATATGTTTATCAAAAGTAGTAAAAAACAGTTCCGGACAGGCGCGATAAAATTTTAAAAAGTATATGGGAGTGACTTTTTATTAAACGCTTGACAATATATGTTTAACCTGATATTTATTATTTAAGATAGTCGGTCGGCCGGCCGACAAATATCGTGGAAGAGGAGAGACGAGTTTGAGTAAAAAGGACGCAGCAGCAGGTAATAATCGCCAGCTCATTCTGCAAACGGCCAGTCGCTTGATGATGGAGCAGGGAATAAACTATACCAGCCTGGCGGATATTGCCCGTGAGACCGGAATCAGCAAGGGCACTTTGCATTATTATTATCCCTCTAAAGATGATTTGATATATGACATTGGTCAGCAGCATTTCACGCTGGTTAAGAGTAATATTCTAAGGTGGATTGAAAATATCAGGGGACAGACCAGTTTTGCAGAGATTTTAAAAGTGGTGATTGGCTCCTTCCTGGAAGCTGATACCCGCACCATGCTGCATTTGTATCTTCTGCAGGAAGCGGTATTGAATAATGAACATATACGACAGCGTTTTCAGGAAAATTACCGCGAATGGCGCTCCCTTATAAAGGAAGAGTTGGATTTACAGTTTAAGGTGCTGCAGTTTAACGAGAAAGAGGCGCGGGCCTTATCGTTTATTATAGTAGCTATTATTGACGGACTGATCATTCAGCATATTGTAGGGGGGGATGCCATTCCTTTGGATGACATAGTAGAATTTTTGGATCGTTGACAACGATCTTTTTTTGCATTATATCGGTCGACTAACCGGACGACAAAAGGAGGCTTGTGAATGTACCGGTTAAATAAGGCCTAATTTTTAGTAGGGGAGGAATAATTAATGGCGGATATCATGGAATACCAGATGTTTATTGACGGGAACTGGACCCCTGGCTCGTCAGGGGAGTTTATGGAGGTTATTAATCCGGCCAATCGCGAAGTGGTAGCCCGGGTACCCCGTGGAAACAAAGATGATGTGGATAAAGCTCTGGCCAGTGCACGGAATGCTTTTGAATCAGGTGTCTGGTCTGAGAAATCCGTAGATGAAAGAGCCGAAGTGCTTATGAACGCTGCGATGCTAGCTGTGGCCAGTAAAGACCGGTTGGCCTGGTTGGAGTCTCTGACCTCCGGGGCAACTATCCGACGTACAACTACAGTTGATGCGGCTGAAGTCAGTGCCAGCCTGTTGCTCGCGGCGTTGATAGCCAAAGAGCTTCCCCGGGTGGAGCATACCTTCTTTTCACCGCCCTGGGTGGCGCCTATGCACAGTTACTGGAAACGGGAACCTATTGGTGTATGTGCCGGTATAACTCCGTGGAATTTCCCCTTGATTCTGGCCATATTTAAAATTGCCCCGGCTTTGGTTATGGGCAACAGCCTGGTCATTAAACCGGCCAGCATTACCCCGGTTACCACGTTGGAGTTAGCCAAGCTGCTCAGCGATGCGGGTGTTCCGCCGGGAGTTTTTAACGTCATAACCGGACCCGGTTCATCAGCCGGTAATTATATGGCTCAGCATCCCGAGGTTGATAAAATAGCCTTTACCGGTTCTACTGAGGTCGGACGCCAGGTAGCCCATATGGCAGCTGACGGGATTAAGCGGGTGACTCTGGAATTAGGCGGGAAGTCGCCGATTATTGTGCTGGATGATGCGGATATGGAAGTGGCAGCCAATATGTGCCTGCTGGCTTTCCTCTTTCATTCCGGACAAGTATGTGAATCGGGAACCAGATTGTTTGTTCCGCGAAATATGCAGGATGAACTGGTGGAACGTATGATTGCAAAAATTAAGAAGATGGTCATTGGCGATCAGATGGATATGGAAACTGATCTGGGCCCTATAGCCAATGAAGACCAGCTGCGTACCATTATGAATTATGTACAGATTGGCAAGGACGAAGGAGCCCAATTGGCTTATGGCGGTAATCGTTTAACTAATGGCATATATGAAAAGGGGTTCTTCTTTGAACCGACCATTTTTGTAAATTGCAACAATCAAATGACTCAGGTAAGAGAAGAGATATTTGGTCCGGTTCAATGCGTAATTCCCTATGATGATGAAGAAGAAGCCATCGCCATGGCCAATGACAGTGTATATGGTCTGGGCGGAGGTGTATGCAGTACCAATGCCAACCGGGCCCAGAGAGTCGCCTCCAAATTGCGTACCGGAACGGTTTGGATCAATAACTGGCATGTACTCAGGCCGGATGCTCCTTTTGGAGGATATAAACAAAGTGGTTATGGAAGAGAGTGTTGTTATCATTCACTCTTAGCCTACAGTGAAGTAAAACATGTATGCCAGGATTTAACCCCCGATGGAACGGAAAAGCTGCTCAATCTTTTGATTGGTTCTAATAAATAGGGACAGGAGGGTTTTGAAGATGACAATACCAAAGTATTTTGTTTGGGATTACCGTGGCAAGGTTGAAGTAGGTTCAGGTTGTCGTACCTTCGTACCCCAGCGTTTTGAAGATATGGGATGTAAACGTATTGGCCTGATTACAGATGAAGGATTGGTCAAGGCAGGCATAATTGATCAGGTGCAGGAGCTTTTTGAGGTACAGGGCCAGCCCCCTATTGTTGGTGTTTACGACCGGATTGAACCGGATGCAGTAATGAGGGTAATTAATGACTGTGCTCGCTGGTGCCGGGAAAATGCGGTTGATGGCCTGTTGGCTGTGGGCGGTGGAAGTGTGTTGGATTCGGTCAAAGGGGTAAAAGCCATGCTGGGCATGAAGGTTACTGATATTAAGGATATTATGCCGGGTAATATCGGCCCTTATCTGGCTCCATGGGGAAAACCGCTGAATGTACCGCATATTGCCATACCGACTACGGCCGGAACCGGCTCGGAGTCATCCCCGCTGGCAGTAATTTATAACGAGGAACAAAAGGTCAAGGGAGACCTCCTGCATCCTTATTTGCCGGCTGATTATGCTTTCCTGGATCCGGATTTTACGGTGGGATTACCCCCCAAAATGACAGCCGATACTGGCTTTGATGCTTTATCCCATGCGGTTGAAGCTATTAGTTCTCCGGGGGCCAATTGTATGATTGACGCTTTAGCTGTTCAGTCCGTTAAGTTAATCCGTAAATATCTGCCGGTAGCCGTGAAAAATGGTACTGATCTGGAAGCCCGTACGAAGATGCTGGTGGCCAGCAATATGGCTATTATGGCCTTTGCCATGTCCGGATTATTCTATCCTATTCATAATGTAGCCCATGCAGTTGGCGGGCAGCTTCGTATCCCGCATGGTGAAGCCAATGCCGTTCTAATACCTGTAATGATGGAAAACTATCCGAAACATTATCTGCCCAATATCGAAGTTTTGGCGGATGCCTTTGGGGTTGACCCGACGGGTAAACGTGATGAAGAATTGGTTGAGGCATGTGCTAAAGAGGTCCGGGAATTACAAAAGCAATGTGGTGTAGATCCGGTCTTTACACAGAAGCTTGATGACCAGGCTGCCGAGTTAATGTTCTGGGCGGTTAAAATGGATCCGGCGGGTATGTTCTATCCCTTGCCGGATTTAACCATAAAAGAATGCATACAGTGCAGTTTTAGATAAAACTCCATAAGTGGTAAATTAATCATCTGCCTGGGGGGTTACCCCTGAGCAGATGATTAGTATAATTATATTATTGATATGGAGACTGCGAGCATTTATATCAACGCAAATTTTATTAATCAGGAAGCCGGTTGGTTGTTTATTACCTGAAAGGGATGTGGTAGGGTGAATTGTTGTTGCCAGTATAAAAGCCGGGAAGAAATATTTTCTCAGGATAATATTGATCTGGGTTTGATAAAAGCCGTGCTGGAAAAGTATCGGGGCGATAAAGGTAATTTGATTACCGTTTTACAGGAAGCCCAGGAGGTATATGGCTATTTACCTTTATCAGTGTTAAAGCATATTGCTGATGTATTTGAACTGAAACCAGCCCAGGTGTATGGAGTAGCCACATTCTATACCCAGTTTCGCCTTACTCCGGTGGGTAAATATCTTATCCTGCTCTGTCAGGGTACAGCCTGCCATGTTAATGGTTCTGAACGAATCGAAACGGTTCTTCTGGAGGAACTGAAAATAAAACCGGGAGAAACTACTGCCGATGGATTGTTCACCTTAAGTAATGTCGCCTGCTTGGGCTGTTGCAGTCTGGCGCCGGTGATGATGATAAACGGACAGGCTTATGGCCCTCTTACTACTGATCGGGCGGTAAAAATAATAAAAGATCTAAAAGCCCGGGAAATCAGCGAGGGAGGTGAACCGGCATGAAACTGCGCATTGGTCTGGGAAGCTGTGGTTTAGCTGCCGGAGCACAAACGGTAAAGGACAGCCTGGAAGCCGAACTGTTGAACCAGGGTATCGATATAAAAGTTCAGCCGGCGGGCTGTGTGGGTATGTGCCATCATGAACCTTTGCTGGACATTATTGACGATAATGGACAGATATTTACCTATGGGCACATAGATGAAAAGAATATCAAAGAAATAATAGAGGAGCATATTGTAGCTGGTCGACCGGTTGAAAAACACCTGGTTCATAGTAGTAGACAGCCTAATGATTTTCTAAACGGGCAGCTAAAAATTGCGCTTAGAAACTGTGGAATCATTAATCCGGAGGTTATAAGCGACTATATGGAACAGGGCGGTTATAAAGCTTTGGAAAAAGCTTTAAAACAGAGTCCCAAAGACATTATCGAAGAGATTAAACGGTCAGGTCTTAGAGGTCGGGGAGGCGCAGGTTTTCCAACCTGGTTTAAATGGGAGGCGGCCAGGAATAACCCGGGAGAGGTCAAATATGTGATTTGCAATGCCGACGAAGGTGACCCGGGTGCCTTTATGGATCGCAGCCTATTGGAGAGTGATCCCCACTCCATCCTGGAGGGAATGGCTATTGCTGCTTATGCCATTGGTGCATCGCAAGGCATTATCTATTGCCGGGCTGAGTATCCGCTGGCCATTAAACGGCTGGAAACAGCCATAAACCAGGCCCGGGAAAAAGGATTGCTGGGTGAGAATATATTTAATCATAACTTTTCATTTGATATAAGAATCAAAAAGGGTGCCGGGGCTTTTGTATGTGGTGAAGAAACTGCTCTTATTGCTTCCCTGGAGGGAGAAAGAGGGATGCCCCGATTAAAACCTCCATTTCCAGCCGAATCCGGCTACTGGGGTCGGCCCAGCAACATTAATAATGTTGAGACCCTGGCCAATGTACCCTGGATTATAGCTAATGGGGGAGAAGCTTTTGCAGCTCATGGAAGTGAAAAGAGTAAAGGTACCAAAGTTTTTGCTCTGGCCGGCAAGATAAAAAATGGCGGCCTAATAGAAGTACCTATGGGTCTTAGCCTTAAGGAAATTATTTATCAGATTGGCGGCGGAATCAAAGCTGACCGGGCCTTTAAAGCTGTGCAACTGGGAGGCCCCTCGGGAGGCTGCATTCCTGCCAGTCTCCTGGATATCTCCGTTGATTATGAATCGATTACCTCAACTGGAGCCATCATGGGTTCAGGCGGTATGGTAGTAATGGATGATACTACCTGTATGGTGGATGTAGCCCGTTTCTTTTTGGATTTTACCTGTAAGGAGTCCTGTGGTAAATGTGTCCAATGCCGCATTGGTACCAAACGTATGCTGGAGATCCTGGAGCGCATTTGTGACGGTAAAGGCAGAGCTGGTGACATAGAGCTCCTGGAAGAGATTGGCCAGAAAGTCAAAGAAGGTTCCTTATGCGGACTGGGGCAGAGTGCTCCCAATCCAGTTTTGACTACGATTAAATATTTTCGGGATGAATACGAAGCTCACATTAATGATAAAACCTGCCCGGCCAAATACTGCAAAGCCCTCATTGAATACCGTATAGATCCGGAAAAATGTAAAGGCTGTAACTTGTGTGCCAAAAAGTGCCCGGTCAACTGCATCAGCGGGGAAAAGAAACAACCCTATATTATTGATCAGCAGCGGTGTATTAAATGCGGCAACTGCCTGGAAGTATGCCCGACCAAATTCAGTGCGGTAATTCTCGAAGGCGGAGGAGGGGAAGCATGATAAATATTATTATCAATGGTCAGAACTTAAAGGCTGAAAAAGGTCAAACCATATTGGAAGTTGCCCGGGCCAATAATATAGATATACCGACTCTTTGTTATGATGAAAGAGTAAAAACCTATGGCGGCTGTGGCCTCTGCCTGGTAGAGGTGGCAGGTAATAGCAAACTGTTAAGGGCTTGTGCAACCGAAATCAGCCCGGAGATGATAATAAATACTGACACTCCTCGTATAAGAGCATCGCGCAAAATGACCCTGGAATTCCTGTTATCTGACCATACAGGTGATTGCACCGGGCCGTGTCAAAACGCCTGCCCGGCTCACACTGATGTACAGGGTTATGTTAATTTTATTGCTAATCGGCAATACCGGGATGCAGTTATATTAATCAAAGAGAAAATCCCCCTGCCGGCAAGTATCGGACGTGTTTGTCCGCATCCCTGTGAGTCCGCCTGTCGTCGGCAACTGGTGGAGAGTCCAATATCCATCGCATCTCTAAAATATATGGCTGCAGATATTGATCTGGCAGATAAAGAACCTTTTATGCCGGAAATAAAACCTGCCAGTGGTAAAAAGGTTGCCATCGTTGGAGCTGGCCCCGCCGGGCTTGCAGCTGCATATTACCTGGCTGTGGAAGGACACCAGGTAAAAGTATATGATGCCATGCCCCAGGGTGGCGGTATGCTGCGCTATGGAATACCTGAATATCGTTTGCCCAAAGCCATACTGGATCAGGAAATTAACCTTATTGCTAAAATGGGGGTGGAATTTGCTTATAACACCCGTATAGGAAAAGATATCAGCCTGGAACAGCTGCTTAATGAATATAACTCGGTATTTTTAGGAATTGGAGCCTGGACGAGTTCTGAAATGCGAGCCAAAGGTGAAGACCTGCCCGGAGTTATTGGAGGCATTGACTTCCTGAGAGAAGTAGCTTTGGGCGAAGAAGTTAACCTGGGGCAGACGGTAGCCATTGTGGGCGGCGGCAACACGGCCATGGATGCTGCCCGTACCGCATTGAGGCTGGGAGCAGAGCGGGTAATGGTTCTGTATCGGCGTACCCGGGCTGAGATGCCGGCTGAAGAAATTGAAATTAAAGAAGCAGAAGAAGAGGGTATCGAATTCAGATTTCTGGTCGCTCCTCTGGAGATTTTGTCCCAGGAGGGTAAAGCATCTGCCCTGCGTCTGCAGAAAATGGAACTGGGAGAGCCGGATGACTCCGGGCGGCGCAGTCCTGTACCTATTCCCGGGGCAGAAGAAATTGTGGCAGCTGATACCATAATCAGTGCTATTGGCCAGAAGGTTGACCCGGAAGGGATATCCGGAGTAACCCTGAGCAAATGGGGAAGCGTTGAGGTGGATGAAGATACTCTGGCTACTAATATACCGGGTGTATTTGCCGGCGGAGACGGAGTAACCGGACCTCAGATTGCTATAGATGCCATCGCCCAAGGGGGCAAGGCCGCCCGGTCAATCAATGCCTGGCTGAAGGGTGAAGTGGGAGCCCCGAATTATAAGGATAAATACCGGGTAGAGCGAAAAGAATTAACTGCCGCTGATTTTAGTGATTATTCGAAAATAGATCGTGTAACTATGCCGCACTTAACCCCGGAAGAACGGCGCAGTAACTTTAGGGAAGTTAATCTGGGTTATACTGAGGCTCAAGCCACAGCTGAAGCTGGACGTTGCCTGGAATGTGGCTGCAAGGGCTTTTATAAGTGTAAATTAGTAGAATATGCCGGGGAATACCAGCCAAATGCGAATCGCCTGGCTGGAGAAAAACACCCGCTAGGAGATTTGTGTCAGCAGGATTCTTTGATAATACAGGAACCGGGCAAGTGCATCCTGTGCAGTCTGTGCGTTCGTGTTTGTGATGAAGTAGTGGGGTTAAATGTCTTTGGACAGGTTAACCGGGGATTTGAGACCCTGATACAACCGGAATTCGGTTTACCGCTGGAGCTTACTGATTGCAATTTATGTGGTGAATGTGTGGCGGTATGTCCCACTGGTGCCCTGGTAAAGCGTAATCATATCGGAGTACCATTATAAAGAGCAACACAGTTTACAGGTATCAGCAAAAACAACAGGGGCTTTTAAAAGCCCCTGTTTTAATGCTCTTCAAAAAGAGCATGCGGCTGGGCTTTTTTATGCTGGCAGGATTTTAAATAATATTATAGAATAAGATTTAAGGTAGTTAAGGTGCTGTTTTGATTTACAGCAGTAGAATGGTAGCGGTAGTATAGTTTATCTTTTTGAAAAAGGGTAGTTTGGATTTGCGGTAGGAATAGGAATACGGGTCTTTTCTTTGTCTGGTTTTTTACCAGTCAGGGGGACTATGTGTATCCTTTGTAAAACTCCTGCGGGGGTTTTTTTTGTTTCTCGGGCTAGATTATGCGGTAAAAACCCCAAAGATTAATATAAATATACAAGTGAGCGTTGGCGTAGCATGGCAGAAACAGCCGGCGAAGACGAGTAGGTGAAAGGGGGCGAGCGACAGGACGTCGCGAGCACGCTATCGACCATGGACGGGAGATTAGCGCGGTACCCCATTGAGCTACGAGCCAAGCCGTAGTGTTGCCCATGCGAAGGCCGCTAGCGGTATATTTATATAAACGAAAAAATGTTTATTGCTTTTAAGGTAAAAATATTGAGGAGGATGGTAGTGTGTTGAAGGGTAAGAGTTTAAGGTTCTGGAGGAGTTTACGGGCAGGTAGGATGGTTGTTGCCGGATTGTTGATGATCTTGATGCTGGCCATGTCAGCTGGTTGTGACAAGGAGGCATCTGCGCCAGCTTCGTCAGCAGGTAAAGTTGAAACGGTAGAGTTGAAACTGGCTCATTTCTGGCCGGCTGCACATCCGGCGGAAACTGATCTGGTTCAGCCCTGGGCAAAGGAAGTTGAGCAGGCTACCAATGGCCAGGTAAAGATTATCAGTTATCCCGGGGAGACGCTGTTAAAAGCGGCTGATGTTTATGGCGGGGTAAAAGATGGTATTGCTGATATCGGTATTTCCTGTTTTTCATATACACGGGGCAATTTTCCGGTAAGCGAGGTTTTTGAGCTGCCGGGTATTACTTACAATAATTCCAAGGTTGCCAGCAAGGTAGCCTGGGAGGGAATAAAGGAATTAAATCCTGCTGAAATTCAGGATACTCATCTGCTGATGGTTATTACTACCGGCCCTGGAGACCTTTTTACGAAAAAGCCGGTACGTAATCTGAATGATCTGAAGGGAATGGAAATCAGGGCCACCGGGCTCAGTGCTGCTACACTGCAGAGCCTGGGTGCAACTCCGGTAGCCATGCCACAGTCGGATGCCTATGAAGCTTTGTCCAAAGGAGTGGTAAAGGGTAATCTGGGACCTATTGAGGTTTTACAGGGATGGAAACAGGCTGAGGTTACCAGCTATATTACTAAAACTCCCTTCCTATATAATACTTTGTTTTTTGTTACCATGAACGAGGATAAATGGAATTCGCTTAGCCCCGAAAATCAGCAGGCCATTGAAAAAACAACCCAACAGTATTTTGAGCAGGTAGGCATGGGGCTTTGGGATAAACAGAATGATGCCGCTATGAATGGTGCTATCAAGGAAAATGGCATGGAAATCATTACCCTGTCACCGGAAGAAGCTGACAAGTGGATAAAGTTGGTGGGCCCGGTGCAGCAGGATTTTGTAAGCCGCATGGATAAGCAGGGCTTTAAAGGGCAGGAAATTCTGAATAAGGTCAAGGCCCTGGCTGACAAGTACAATCAGGAGTACAAATAGGGTTTTTTCAGGAGGCATTACCAAAAATGAAACAGTACGCTGAACGGGTTGAGGTTTTAAGCCGGGTATTGGACAGAATATCTGCATTTTGTATTGCAGCCATGACCATAGTGGTGGTCGCAAATATATTGATGCGCTCGATTCTGGGCAAACCTTTAATGGGTACGATGGATTATGTAAATATTTTAATGGCTCTGGCTATTAGTCTGGGCCTGGCCCATTGTGCCCTGAAGAACGGGCATATTGCGGTGGAATATTTTGTTGAAAAATTGACCGATAAATCTCGGGCCCTGGTCGCTGTCTTCATAAATTTGGCAGCTATTATATTCTGGGGCGCAGCGGTCTGGTTTATGATGGGTTATGCCCATAGCATGATGCTGAGCAACCATCTGGCAGGTACGGTTTCTATTCCGTTATATCCAGTGGTATATTTGACTGCTTTTGGTTTATTGGCCTTGCTTTTAGTTATCGTAATAAAGTTTATAGATGCAGTCAGGGTGGTATTAAAATGAGTTCATTAATATTGGGATTAATAGGTTTAATAATTTTTTTGTTGTTAATCTTCCTGAGAATGCCGATTGCCTTTGCCATGGCGCTGGTAGGTTTTGCCGGATTCAGCTATATGACCTCGGCATCAGCAGGAATGAATATGGTAGTCAGGGAGATTTACAGCAGTTTTTCTTCCTATACGCTAAGCGTTATCCCTATGTTTGTCTGGATGGGTTTTCTGGCGTATTATTCGGGGATTGGCACCCGGTTGTATGTTTTTGCCTACCGGCTTATCGGTCACTGGCCGGGTGGTCTGGCTATAGCTACGCAGGCAGCCTGTGCTATTTTCGGAGCCATTTGTGGTTCCAATACAGCCACGGCTGCAACCATGGGGGCTATCTCCCTTCCGGAAATGAAAAAGTATAATTATGAGACTTCTCTGGCTACGGCCAGTGTAGCGGCTGGAGGGGTGTTGGGGGTACTTATCCCCCCCAGCGTTATTTTCATTGTGTATGGTATGGCTACGCAACAGTCAATAGGCAAACTGTTTATAGCCGGTATATTACCGGGTATTTTGCTGATGTTGCTATATATGGCAGTAATTTTCCTGCTGGCCTTAAGACGGCCTCAGATTGCTCCGGCAGGGCCGGTAGCCAGCTGGAAGGAAAGGCTTGACGCTTTGCGCGGTGGGCTACTTGAAGTTATCGTCGTTTTTGCTCTTTCCATGGGTGGGTTGTTTGCTGGTTGGTTTACAGCCACTGAGGCTGGGGCAGTTGGAGCCATGGGAGTGCTGCTGGTTTCGTTGGCAGGCAGAAACCTTAGCTGGGAAGGTTTTAAAAGGTCCCTTTTTGATACTACCAAAACTACTGCCATGATTATGCTGCTGGTAGCCGGATCAGCAGTTTTTGGCAGGTTTATGGCCGTAAGCCGGGTTCCGTTTGAACTGGCCAGTTGGACTGGTTCTCTTGATTTACCGGCTTTTGCAGTTATGGGTTTTATTTTATTGATTTATCTAGTACTAGGCTGTTTTATTGATGCTCTGGCATTGGTTTTGCTGACTATTCCGATTTTCTATCCTATTGCGGTTGAAACGCTGGGATATGATCCTATATGGTTCGGAGTCATTATAGTCCTGGTGGTTGCCATGGGAGTAATTACGCCGCCGGTAGGTATGAATGTCTATATTATTAAAGGAATTGTACCCGATGTACCATTGGAATTGATTTTTAAGGGTATATGGCCGTTTTTACTGGCAATTATTGTCTGTCTGGTCATACTTATTGCTTTCCCGCAGATTGCTACGGTTTTGCCCGGGTTGCTGACTAATTAACGGCCGGGGGCGGCAGGTTATCATTTTGTCGGTGTTGAAAAACAGTGGCAGGTATGCTATTATCATGTTGCGCGGAGCCGTGGTGTAGCGGTTAACATGCCGGCCTGTCACGCCGGAGATCGTGGGTTCAAATCCCATCGGCTTCGCCATCATATAGGTCAAAAAAATGCCATGCGGTCAAAGCCGTATGGCATAAGTATTTTCTGGGGGTCATGACTCCTATTTTTACCAAACGGATAAATCGTTTGGTGAGCCTGGTGAAAAGTCTTTAATTTTGAGCCATATCAATAGATTTACGAGCTTTACGCGCATTTCCGTCTTCAGGATATTCCTAAACATAGAAATATATTGAAAATATATAATATAATAAAAGAAAACTATTTGGGGGATACCATGCTGAATTATCTGACCGTGAAAGAAGCAGGGGAAAAATGGGGCATCGGCAGCCGGATGGTAACGCTGTATTGTGCAGCCGGACGGATTAAGTCGACAATATGTGCTTGCTCCCAAAGGATGCAGAAAACCTAAAGATGGCAGGTATAGAAGGGGGCTAAAAAATGGGAAGTAATATGAAAGACATGCAAAACAATATCATAGAGTCCTTCCAATCATTCTTTGGAAAGGAAGAACTGCTTGCGAAAGTAATCGAGTGCTTCCCCTATCCGATTCAGGTTTACGCTCAGGACGGAACCTCGGTGCTGGTGAATAAGGCTATGCTGGCTGAATATCATACGATTAGCCCGGACATGGTTGTCGGGAAATACAATATATTCAAAGATCCTTATATTGTCGCCTCGGGCCAGCTCCCCGTGTTAAAGCGGGCCTTTAAGGGTGAAACCGTTTTTTTCCCGGATGTCAGAGTGCCTTTGGAAGAAATTGCGGAGCGGTACGGGATACAGGATTTCGATGTGGAGGCTGTATATCAGGATATTACGGTTTTCCCTATTCTGGACGACGAAAAACGGGTGATATATGTGGCGGCATTTTTGATCAACAGGAGGGTTTACCGTGGTAAGAATGAAATCGCCAAGGCCAAGGAATACATAGAAACCCATTGGCAGGAGCCTTTTGACGCCGGTGCAACGGCAAAGGCGGCCTGCCTCAGTAAAACTCATTTCACCAAGCTGTTCAAGAAGCATACCGGCGTAACCCCTCATGAGTATTATACCAATTATAAAATCAGCAATTTGAAGGAAAAGCTTCAGGATACCAACCTTTCCATCGCGCAGGCCTTTGCCGCCTGCAACATGGACTATAACGGCCATTCCGCCCGAGTATTTAAAAATAAAACCGGACTTTCCCCCTCCACTTACCGGAAATTGTTGGAGTAAAATAAATCACCCGATAAAAGTAATAAAATAATAAGAGGAAGCCGGGCTTTGGTTTATACGAAAGCCCGGCTTTTTTTATTGTCAATATAACAAGGTTGCTGGGATCCGTCAGCAATTCTTGATTGCGTTGACGGGTGGGGCTCTTATTTTCAAAAATCACACTTTCCTTACTGATTATAAGCATATCCAACCTATCCTCACAGTCGGTCGGCTAATAAAATATTGGTATCTATGATGAAAATATCCGCACTTTGGCTGGAAAGGAGCGTTCGTATGGGCGGCAAAACGAAAGAGCAGCTGCTTGAGGAACTGTCAAAAGTACAGAAAATGTTGGGGGAAAGAACGGAGACTCAAGGTCATATGATAAGAAAATTTCAGACGCTCATGGCTAACGATGGGCTATTTTCTCAGATTATCGATTTTTTCCCTTATCCCATCGCCATATTTACGCCGCAATATACAGTGGTCATGGTAAACAAGGCTTTTGCGGAGGACACAAAAACGCGGGTCATGTATCCGGAAAAAGGAGCCATCCGCATTCTTCAACACAAGATCGATGATATCCAACTGGCCGCCGCCGTCAGGGGGGTCTTTGCGGGGAATACCTTCTTTTTAGAGGACTTAAAGAAACCGTTTTCCATGTTTTCAGGAATTACGCAGCAAAATGCGGCGGAGCCTGATCGTTTCAATAGGGTCGTTATTTTTCCTGTTCCGGCCGATGATGCCAAAATCACCCACGGCGTGATTGTGTTTATGCCGTGAGCAAACAGGACACGAAAGTAAACACGGGCCGCTGGCGGCTACGTGAATAACAAGCAAAAAAAATTATACGGAGGTAAGACCAATGAAAAGAAAATCTATAGTTTTTTTAATCACCGCAGTGATGATGTTTACCATGATGTGGAATTTGTCGGCATTCGCGGCCGATCTCCCGACAGGAGACAGCTTTGAGGCCCCGCAAAAACTGACGGTAGAGCTCAAGGAATGGGAAGATGGAAGACCATATTTTGCGCTTAAGTGGCTGAATCCTCAAAGTATATGGGAATTGCAAAAATACGGTGTAGAACATGGAGAGTGGGGTGTGGATTGCCAGATTGATATAAAGGTCGGCAACGGACAATGGTACTATGACGCGAGTGGAGAGCTTTTCGGGAATGCGCTTAATTTTGATGAAGAAGAATTTGATGAACCCGGAAATTATGTAACAGATGACGTTGTATTCGATCCAATACAATTGAACGAGAATCTTGGTGTGGACGGTACTGTCGATATCAAGACAAATGTC